>CAINEA010000868.1 GCA_903847525.1 uncultured Acetobacteraceae bacterium
CGCGCCAGCGAAAAGCCCCTCAAGCGCATCGCCAACATCCTGGCCAACCCGGCCGCGGCCATCTGCGTCGATCGCTACGACTAGAACTGGTCTCGCCTCGCCTGGGTCCTGCTGCGTGGCCGGGCGGAAATCCTGGCCGGCGGCGCCGAGCACGACCACGCGCAATTCCTCCTTCGCCAGCGCTACACGCAATACCGCAGCATGGAAATCGACCCCCTGCCGGTGATCGCCCTGCGCATCGCCAGGGTCACCGCCTGGGGCGACCTGTCCGGCTGAACCATCGCTATGGCACCGGTCCCTGGGCCTGCCGGGTGAATTCCGATGCAACCATGTCCCGCAGCCAACGATGCCCCGCATCGTTGCGCCGGGATTCGTGCCACACCGAGAAGATCGGCGCCGGCGCCAGCTTCGCAGGAAACGGCCATAGGCTCAGCCCGATATTCGCCACCAGCGCCGAAACGACCGAGGCCGGCAGCAGGCTCAGCACATCCGTCGCCGCCACCAGCGCCGGGATCTCCAGCGCCTCGCTGACCTTCAGCGCGAATGTCAGCCCAAGGCCGTCGATCTGCCGCGCGACCTCCGGCCGGCGATCCGTCGGGCCGCGCGGGTGCAGCCAGACGAATTCCTCCGCCCGCACGGCCTCCAGGCTGGGGGCTGCGCGGATGCGCGGGTGCCCGGTGCGCGCCACGAGTGCCAGCGTCTCGTTCAGCAGGCGCTGGTTGATGAACTGATCCTGCTCGATCGCCAGCCAGTCGATCGCCAGGTCGATGCCGCCGTCGCGCATCGGCTCGGCCATGTCCGGCGGCATCGTCCGCGTATCGAACCGCAGGTCCACCCCGGGCGCCACTTCCGCGCACCGCGCGCGCAATTTCAGCGCGATCAGCGGCCCGAGCGGATGGGGAATGGAGACATTGAAATTGCGCTGCGACTGCGCGGGGTCAAACCCGCTGGCTTCCGACAGCCCTGTGCGCAACAGCTTCAGCGCGCGCTCCACCTGGGGGAACAAGGTCTCCGCCACCCGCGTCGGCACGAAGCGCTGGCCGGACCGGACGAACAGCTCGTCGTTGCAGACCTGCCGCAGCCGCGCCAGCGCGTGGCTGGTCGCCGCCTGGCTCAACGCCAGCCGCTCCGCCGCGCGGCTGACGCTCGCCGTCAGGTAGATCGCCTCGAACACGACCAGCAGGTTCATGTCGAAGCCGCGCAGATTGAACATTCCCCAACCTCCTCGTCCCCCGCCTGGCGGGATCATGCACCGCATCGAATGAGACTATGCGCCGGTATGCCTCACCTGTTGCCCGCGCGTCATGGTCTAAGGCCGTCCGTTCCGTTTCAGAAAGCAAGTCAGGAGGGTCACACCATGCCGATCTTCGACAGGCCTTTCACCACCTCGGCCGCGATCCTCGTGCTGGCGCTGGCCGCCTGGGCCGCGCTGCTGGCTCCCTTTGTCCTGACCTTCAGGCTGCTGGGCTGGTAGAAGCGGCGATCGCTCCCGGCCACCATCCATGGGGCACCGCAATGGCGGTCGGGAGCGATCGTAAAGCCGGTCTGGGGGCGCCGCCCCCAAGCGGGTCCAGGGCAGCGCCCTGGCCTTGCCTGCCTATTTCGGCGTAGGCGCATCCCGATGCATCAGCCCCTCATGGCGCAACTCGTCCCATAGCGCCCCCGGGATCTTCCGCCGCAATAGCTCCAAATTCTCGGTGAACTCCGACGATACCCGCGGCCCTGGAATGATCGCCGCCACCGCCGGGTGCGCCAACGGAAACTGCAGCGCCGCTGCCGGCAAAGGCACGCCGTGCCGGTCGCACACCGCGCGGATCGCCTCCACCCGCGCCGCCACATCGGCCGGCGCGGCGGCATAGTTCCACGTGTCGCGCCCGGCCAGGATGCCGGAGTTCAACGGCCCGCCGACGATGATCGAGGTACCGCGCGCCACGCATTGCGGCAGCAGATCGTCCAGCGGCGCCTGTTCCAGCAGCGTGTAGCGCCCCGCCAGCAGGAACGCGTCCCAGTCGCCGAAGCCCATTGCCTCCAGGCAGACCTCGCGCTCGTTCACGCCCAGCCCGATCGCGCTTACCGCGCCGGTCCGGCGCAGTTCTTCCAGCGCCCGGTAGCCGCTTTCGCGCAAGCTGCGCATCAATTCCGGATGCGCGGCCGCGCCATGCTGATACGCGCCGATATCGTGCACCAGCAAGATGTCGATATGCGCCAGTCCCAGGCGTTGGAAACTATCCTCGAAGGACCGCATGATCCCGTCATAGGAATAGTCGTAGACCACATCGAACGGCATCGGCCGGCCCCAGGCCTCCATCGGGTCGGTCCACGCGGTGCGCGGACGCAGCAGGCGCCCCACCTTGGTCGAAAGCACCCAGTCGCCGCGGCGCTTTTCCCGCAGCGCATCGCCCACCGCGCGCTCGGCCGCGCCCACGCCATAGAACGGCGCGGTATCGAAATACCGCACCCCGGCATCCCAGGCGGTGCGCACGATCGCATCGCGCTCCTGCCAGGATATCTGCACCCGGCTGCCGCCCAGCGTGGCGGTGCCCAGACCGAGTGTCGTTACTTCCAGTGCGGTCCGCCCGATCCGGCGTTTGTCCAATGTCATGGCGCGTTTCTCCCTTTCGCGCAGTATCGGGGCGCGCGGCCGGGCTGTCGATGGCACTTTCCGGCATTCGTGTTAGGTTCGCGCAAGGAAACCCATCCAGGAGCAGTCCATGCAGATCGGCTTCAACTTGCCGAATACCGGCCCCTTGTCCGCGCCGGACGTGATGACGAACATTGCCCAGCAGGGCGAGGCGCTCGGCTTCGACTACCTGACCATCACCGACCACGTGGTGCTCCCGAACCTCGATGCTCCCGGCTACCCCTATTCGGAATCCGGCGAATTCACCTCGTCCGCGCCCATGCAGCGCCACGAGCAACTCACCATGACCGCCTTCGTCGCCGCCAAGACCTCGCGTATCCGCCTGGTGCTCGCGGTGATCGTCGTGCCGCACCGCCAGCCGGTGCTGGCGGCCAAGATGCTCTCCACCATCGACGTACTCTCCGGCGGCCGCCTCGTGGTCGGTATCGGCGCCGGCTGGCTGAAGGCGGAGTTCGACGCGGTGGTAACCACCCCGTTCGCCGAGCGCGGCAAGGTCACCGACGAATACCTCGATGCCTTCCGGGTCCTGTGGACCGAAAAGGAACCGGAATTCGCCGGCAAATACACATCCTTCAGCAACATCGTGCTGGAACCCAAGCCGGTGCAGCGCCCCTATCCGCCGATCTGGGTCGGCGGGGAGAGCAATCCCTCGATGCGCCGCGCCGCGCGCATCGGCGATGCCTGGTATCCGATCGGCACCAACAAGGACGCGATGTTCGACACGCTGGAGCTCTACACCGCCGGCATCGCCAAGCTGCGCCGCCTGACGCGCGAAGCCGGCCGCCCGGAAGACGCCGTCGCGCCTACCTACCGGGTGAAGCGCTACGGCGCCGGCGTGAAGCCGGTCGGCAGTGACGGCAACCGCCGCCTGTTCTCCGGCACCGACACCGATGTGCTCAACGATCTGCGCGCGCTCCGCGATCTCGGCGTGCAGGCGATCGACATCGATTTCGAACGCCCGACCGCGCCCGAGCTGCTGGCCGAGATGCACCGCTTCAAGCAAGAGGTCCTGTCAAAGCTCTGACGTCGCCTGCCACCAGAATTTTCACCGCCTGTGGCGGGGGGGGCAAAAATATGCCGCAACGCAGCGAATTATCCCTTGCCATGAATCAGAATCGCATGTCAGGGTCGCGTTGTGTTCAACCAACTGAAAGGAGGTGATCCAGTGTCTCATTGTTCATCGCGCCAGCTCGAGGGCATGGCCTGGGTCTCTGGTTTCTCTTCCGAGGCATCAGAGTAGGTTCTGTCCAACGGCTATAGCCGCGAGACAATGCGAAGGCCCCGAGCGATCGGGGCCTTCACTTGTTTTTGGCTATTTTCCGTGTCTGCCCGTTCTGTCTGCCCGTTCTGTCGGCCCGGTCGCCAGCCCCGCTCCGCCGCCCCTTCGGCAACGTTACAGGTGTGGTGATCGTTGATCCGGCCCTCATGCCTGGGTAGCGGGACCCTTGCGAAACAGCAGCGAAAGATTGTTGGCCGGCATCTCCACGATCTCAGGCATCGCGAAGCCGGCACCGGCGGCCAGCGCGGTAACGGCTTCCAGTTCGCGGATCCCCCAACCCGGATTTCGTTCCCGCAAATCCCGGTCGAACGCCGCATTGCTCGGCGCGGTGTGCGCGTCGCCACGCTTGAACGGCCCGTACAGGAACAGGGTCCCACCGTGCCGCAGCGTGCGTGCCGCGTTGCGCACCAGGCCCACCGCCGCCGCCCAGGGCGCGATATGGATCATGTTCAGGCAAAGCACCGCGTCCGCAGCGGGCATGGCTAAGGGCACGGCCCAATCGTCTGCCGCCCAATCATCCGCTAGCGCGTCCAGCGCCAGCGCGGGCAACATATTGGCCAGCCCGCTCGCTGCGGCCCAGGCATCGATGCTGGCACGGCGCGCCGGGTCGGGGTCGCTTGGCTGGAATATGCAATCGGGCAGTGCGGCGGCGAAATGCGCCGCGTGCTCACCGCTGCCGCTGGCGATTTCCAGCACGAACGCGTCGGGTGCCAGCAGGCCGCGCAGCACCTGCAGGATGGCATCCCGGTTGCGTTGGGCAGCCGGAGCGAACATTCTGGCATCGTTCATGTGGCACTCATTCTCTGACTTCCAACGAGATATCAAGCCCAGCATCCAAAGTGGCCCGCTTCAAGCCGAGCACACGCTGGCCTGGCACGAATCCCTATGCCGAGGCAGCGCATGACCTCCCATATCCGCCGGTGGTTCGCCACCGACCTGCTGGTCGCCGCAATCGTGCTCGGGCTTTTGCTGGGCGGCGTTTCTGCCGCCTATCGCATGATCGTCGCCCACGACGAACGCGAAGCGACCGATGCCGCGATCGCCGTGGCCGATCGGGATGCCCAGCTGCTTTCCGGCTACTTCCAACAGGTGCAGGGACAGGTCGCTCGGCTGAACGGCCTGGCAAGAAAAGTGTCCCTCGCGCAAAGGAACGGCGACCAGCCCGGCATGGAACGTGCGCTGGCAGACGTGCGGCTGGCGATGGCGAACTCGCTACCGGGCATGCGCGTCGTCGCGGCGACCGACATGAACGCCGAGGTCACCTGGGACACGGTGTCAGGCTTCACCGGGCGCCGCGATATCAAGAATCGTGAGCACGCCACGGCCATCCTGCGGGATGGTAAGGAGGTTTTCGACGGCGAAGCGGTATCTGGCCTCGTGTCCCGTGAGCCGACGCTCCCGTTCGCCGCCGCTCCCCCGCTTTCGACAGCTCCTCCCGCACCTACCGCCGCGCAGCCCCTGGCCGGAATGCCCCCCGGCGCGCTGCTCAGTGCGCCCCCCGGCGCAGGCTCACCCAGCCCCGCCATGAACCCTGTCGCTCAACCCCTCACCGCCAGCGATACACAGGGGCAGGGACGGCCCGGCCCACTGCCGCTGGAGGGGCTGCAAAGCCCGCAGATCGCTGTGGAAAAACGGGGCCCCCGCGAGGTGCAGGTGGGCAAGGCCAAGCAGGCGGTGGGCAGCCTGCTCGCCAACGTCAAGGGCATCTTCGGCGCCGACGACAAGCCTTGCACTCACCGCTTTGAGTTCGAGCTGCGCATGATCAAGGACATGGCCGCCGGCATGCCAGCGCTCATCAGCCTCGCCGGCGCCGACCCCGACCGGCTCGTCCCCGACCTCAAGGAGCGCTTCACCAGCTGGCGC
>CAINEA010000869.1 GCA_903847525.1 uncultured Acetobacteraceae bacterium
CGCCGGCCCAGGGCCACCATGGCGCCGAAGGCCGCGAGATAGCCGGTTACGTAGTCGCACATCGGGGCCGGCGCCAGTTTCGGCTGGCCGGCGCCGGTCAGCGTGCCGTGGGTGAGGGCGATGCCGGTCACGGATTGCGCGACCTGTTCCCAGCCGCCGCGGCCGGCGAAGGGGCCGCCGGAGCCGAAGCAGTTGATCGAGACGTTGATCAGGCCCGGGCGGAGCCTGGCCAGGTCGTCCGCCCCGAAGCCCCGTTCGGCGAGGCGGCCGGGGCGATAGCCGTTGACGAAGATATCGGCGTCACGGACCAGTTCGGTCAGAAGCGCGGCTTCCTCCGCGTTGCGGAGATCCAAAAAGCAGCTGCGCTTGCCGTGGCTCAGGTCGCGCACGAATTCAGGCACCTGCGGCGTGTCGGCGGCGGCGATCATCAACACGTCGGCGCCGTGTTCGGCCAGGGTTCGGGCCGAGGTGGGCCCGGCCAGGATGCGCGTCAGGTCGAGCACGCGGATGCCCGATAGCGGCCGGTCGCCGGCGGGCAGCGGTTCCGGGGGGCCGTCGGCGATCTTGGTGATTTCCACCACGGGGCGGGTTGCCAGATAGGCGCCCTGGGGATGGGCCAGCCATTCCTCCGGGCTGCGCACCTTGCCGCCGCAGGCGCGGGCGTCGGCGATCGCGGTTTCCAGGTCGTCCGCGTTCCGGCTTCCGACCGCTTCCCGAACCCCCTCGGGCGTGCTCTCGCACCCGAGGACGCCGAGCACGCGGCGTTCGAGATGGGGCAGGTTGAAGTGCGGCAGGAACCAGCCCCCGTCCGCCGTGGGCCAGGGCTGGGTGATGGTGAACATGTGCCCCATGCTGTCGGACATCGGCGGCGTACGGTAGGCGCCGTCGGCGTCGCGCCGTTTCGTGTAGTTCACGACGTGGAGGCTGGCGGCGGCGTGCGGCACGGCGATCCCGACACGCTGGCGGCGGCCGGTGCGGGCCTCCCACAGATCGTTCGCGGCAACGCCGGAGGCGGCGAGGACGGCGGCGACCGTTTCCCCGATGCGGAAGGGGGTGCGGAAGAAGGGATCGGCGCCGGTGATCGAGACCTCGTTCGCCGATGGTGGCGGACCGCCGCGGATTTCCATCAGTTCGTTGAAGGCGGCGTGGTGATCGATGTTGGTCATGGGCCGGTCCGTTCCCGTGCAGCGTCTGTTTTTGTGGGGCGCCTGTGAAAATGCGCCTCTGCGCTGCTACCCGAGCGGGTCGCCGAAGGCAAACAATGCGAGCCCTACCGGGCGTTGTGTCTGGCGTTGTGTCTGGCGTTGTGCCGGGAGGCGGAACCGGCTACGCCCGGGCAGGCCGTGTTACCGGCGACCTGCCTGGATGATCGCGCAACGCCTGAAGATTGGGGTTAAATCTACCATGTTCTATGAACCTCGGCTTGGCCACGGCCTGCCCCATGACCCGTTCAAGGCGATCATCGCGCCGAGGCCGATCGGCTGGATTTCGACGGTGGACGCAGAGGGGCGGCCCAATCTGGCGCCCTACAGCTTCTTCAACGCCGTTCATTCGAACCCACCGATGCTGGCGTTTACCAGTGAAACGATGAAGCACAGCGCGGCCAATGCCATCGCGACCGGGGAGTTCGTGTTCAACCTGAGCACCAGGCCGTTGTTCGAGGCGATGAACATTTCCTCCGGTGGGCAGCTGGCGGGGGAAAGCGAGTTCGAGGCCGCCGGCCTGGCGACGGCCGCGTGCCGCGTGGTGAAGGCGCCGCGCGTCGCTGTCGCACCGGCGTCGCTGGAATGCCGCGTGGTCAGTTCGATGCGGTTGAACGATGTGGACGGCAAGGAGCTGGACGGCTGGCTGATCATCGGTCAGGTGGTCGGCGTGCACATCGCCGACGACTATATCCGGGACGGCCGCTTCGATACGGCCGCGGCCCAGCCGATCGCGCGGTGCGGCTATCGGGACTATGCGGTTGTGACCGAGCTATTCGAGGCGCTCCGCCCGACGGATGCCGGCGGTTACGCGGCCGGCCAGCCGGACCGCTGACGGCGATCCACGCGGCGGCAGGCTTTCACTCCCACTCAATCGTTCCAACTCCCTTTAACATACTGGTTCTATTGAAGAAAATATCGCAGACTCGGGGTTTTCCCGACGCGGAGACCGTCAAAAATTCCGGCTATTGATTTCATTGGGGAAATTCGGCTTCCCCCGAAAACCTCTTATAGCGTTCTATCGCCAACCATCGTCATTTTTGGACTGACCTCCCGCGCCAATCGATGACGAGGCGGAGCGCCGAAGGAAGACAAAAATACCGTCAGAAACCGAAAAATACAGCCGTCTCAATGCCTTCTTCAAGCTGCGGCGGCGACATACAGCATCAGCCTCTACTCCGGCGCTCTTTGGATCGTCACAGCGCATTGCGCCGCACGATCAGCGGCCATGGCGGCAAATCGCGATAGCGCGGCTTCATCAAGGCCAGGGCGCATCAGCTCGCTTGCCACTCCATTGGCCCGCGCCATGACGGTTTGACTGACCTCCGAAACACGTCGTCTGATCAGCGGCATACCCACGCCTGCGTCGGCGGCGAATGCGATCCATCCCTTTGCGTCCATTTCGCCAAGCGTTGCCCGTTTCCCGATCCGCATGGCGAGCTTCGGCGAGAGCTCGGGATAGGCGACCGTCGCCAGAAGATCATAGAGCGGAGCCAGACGCGGGCCATCGCGGTCATACAGGATCGAGAAATTCTTGCCGTGCGCATCGGCGTTTCCGACGATCAGATTGAAGATCACCGCATCGAGCAGCTTCAGCACATCGACCGCAGGCCTGGCGGCGACCCGGCGGAGAAGCTCGAAGCAATCCTTGAACGTAGGGCCGCCTTCGCTGGCGTATTTGGTTTCCGGCGGCACGCCGAGCGCCTGGCAGAAGTCCTCCTGATGAATACGGCGGACGCCGCCGTCTTCACCGCGCGAACGGTCGTAGCGTTGAACGAGCAGAAACGTTCGATCGCGCACGATGCGTGGTTCAACCGCCGCGACGTCGAGGCCGGCGGCGGCGGCAAGGCGCATCACGAAGGCTTCGTTTTCGGTTGTGACGGAGAAACGTGACATCGGCGGCTTCAGAATGTGCGTCGTGGGCTGGCCGAGCGCAGGCAAGGCCACAGCGCCGTCCACCAGAACCACCGGCACTTTCGATTGGGCGCCGGCGAGTGACAGTCGCAGTCCTTCCTCGCCGGCGAGCAACGGACGCACAGGCAGCGCATCCAGCACACGGATGAGGCCTGCATCGTCGAGCGGGATTGGTCGCTGATCCAGGACGGGCGCAGCGGGCGTTTCGCCCGGCGGCAGAAGCTGGAGTGCACCCGCGACATCGCCGCCGAGACGATCGAGAAGAGCGAAATCATTGCCGCGCGAAACGCCGAGCGCTTGGGCGGCCGCGTCCCGCTGGCTCTCTTCCGGCAGAAGACCACCGAAGAACGGGCGGCACTCACGCCGGCTGAATGGCTCCACGCGTTTCGGCAATGAGGCCGACAATGGCGAAGCATCGTTATTTTGGAGCCAGCCGGGCGAATAGGCGAAGCCTAGTTCGCCATGCTGGTTTTGCGTGAGCTGGCCGACAACCCGCCCATCCCACCAGACTTCGAGGGCGCGCACCGTCATGCCTTCCGCCCTTCTTCTGGTTCAGGCGGCGGTGTAATGTCGAATGAACATCCAAGGGCCGTTAAGACTTGGAGCGTCTTTCCGATTTGAGCTGTCGGCTTGCCTGCTTCCAGATCGACGATAAAGCGCAAGCCCACGCCCGCAGCGCCTGCGAGCTCGTCCTGCCGCAGGCCTGCGGCCTTGCGGGTCTTTCGGACGATGTCGCCGATCTCGGCGGCTATTAGCGTTCGTTTTGCCATGGTATTTACCGAACGGGAAATTAACCGGGATTTCTGAAGAATGTCTATAGAAATTTCCCGAACGGGAATAATATGAGGGTGAGTGGCAATATGGCCGAGATTTTTACCGCTCGGGAATGTCTAATCAACGGTGGCCACAAGGATGAGAGCGGGAAGAACGAGAGGAAGCCTGACGAGTTCTGTGACGGGTTGAGGGCGAGAGAAGGTCTCTTAGCCGCCTGTCATGGGAGAGCGACCATGACTTATGTCCCCAAAAGCCAGTTCGGCCAGACGCTTGAGATCCCGGCTGACCGTATCGAACCAGCTGTCGACTTGGCCAACCGCCAGTTTGACGAAACACATCCACGCAAAGGTCCAGCACCGCCAAGGGTATGGAATGGCGCGCGACGAACGATCCGTCGCAACGAACTCAGACTGTTGGTGCCGCTCGCCGACACGACTATCTACGAGACGGAACAGCGCGGTGAGTTCCCCCGTCGTTTCAATCTGACTTCACGCTGCGTCGTCTGGTATCTCGCCGAAGTCGAGGCTTGGATTGAACAGCGCTGCAAGAATTCCCATGCCGCTCGCGTTCGACTGGCGCAATCCCCTGACGTTCATATGAGACGCACGCGGCCCACCTCCAAATCCAAGAGGGTCGAGCGATAGCTGCGACGGCGAGTTGGGTGTGACGAATCCTCTGCAGTCCGCAGCGTCGTGGCAGGGGTCGTCACACCTCAAAGGGGCCGCCGCTGTCCATCATGCAATCTTGCCCCGCAAGCTGTCCGCGAGCATCGAGAGCGCATCGGCGAGTTGTCTCGCGGTTTCCGGCGGCGGCAAAGGCATTTTGAGGTTTTGTGCGCCGGTGGCTGGATCCCGCTCAATCCATGGATGCGCCGGAGCCCTGGGATCGTTGGCGGCCGCAAGAGCGGCAACAAACTGCGCGCCGACCTGCACCAAGGCCTGCCATGGATTGGGACCTACCTCGCGCGGTGAGGGTCCAGCCGCATCCGCCGGTATGGTCGCGGTCTCGCTGGCTGAAATGTTCACACCTTCGCAGGATGCAGCATCGCCGGCAGTCACGACATTCCCCACTTCCTCGGCCGGAGTCACCGCCTCGCCCTCACCCATACGCCCCGTGACGTTTTCCACGTCCCTCATGAAGCGGTTGAGCCGCGAGCCGCCGAGCGAAATTTCGCTGCTGCCGCCGTCGAGAATGCCCGCCGACAGGGAGCGTTTGAACGCCAACACCGACAGCATGCCCTCCTCGATGGTGCCCTTCGCCACGAAGTTGATGACCCGAATTGGCCGTGTCTGGCCCATGCGATGAATGCGGGCGATGCGCTGTTCAAGGATCGCCGGGTTCCATGGCAGGTCCATGTTCACCAGGGTCGAGGCATGCTGCAGATTGAGGCCCGTGCTGCCGGCATCGGTGGACAGGAACACGCGGCAGGCGGGATCGTCGCGAAACCGCTCCACCAGCGCCAGCCGCTTCTCTGACGGCACGCCACCGTGGAAGCTGACATAGCCCAGGCCACGCGCCTCCAGGCGGCGGATGAGGATGTCGTGCGTCCGCGTCCATTGCGAAAACACCACCGCCTTGGCATCGGGATCGGCGAACAGATTGTCGAACAGCGCCGCCAACTCGTCAGCCTTGACCCCGTGATCGGACTCGTGGTCCAGCAGATAGGTGCTGTTGCACGACATGCGCATGTTCTGCAGGGCGCAGGTCAGCCGCCGCTGTTCCTTGTCAGACAGGAATCGGGTCTTGCGCCAGCGCTGGACGATCCGCGCCACCACGTCGGCGTTTTCCTGGTGATAGACCATTTGCATCTCGGTCATCGGTACCAGCAGATTCTGGTCGGTCCGGCTGGGCAGTTGCCGCAGCACCTCGGATTTGCGTCGGCGTATCATCACCGGCGCTAGCGTCTGGCCGATCTTCTCAAGGCCGGTATAGCCAGTGACGCGCCCGGCCTCGTCCTTGACCTGATGCTCATGCAGCAGCTTCCAGGTTGGCCCCAGCCGATGCTGATCGACAAACTGGACGATGGAAATCAGTTCTTCCAGCTTATTTTCCAATGGCGTGCCGGTCAGCACGATCGCATAGGGGCTGTCGATGCGTTTCAATGCGCGCGCGGCGATGGTATTCCAGTTCTTCACCCGCTGTGCCTCGTCGACGATCACCAGATCGGGCGCCCAGGCAGCGATCAGGTCGAGATCGGGTGCCAGTTTCTCGTAATTGGTGATCTTGCAGAAATTATCCAGCGCGAAGTCCTTCTGCCGCTGCGCTCGGCCGCCATTGATAACGCGCGCGGCCGCCTCGTCCTGTCGCCCGGAGAAACGGGTGATCTCGCTTTGCCACTGGTATTTGAGCGAGGTCGGGCAGACCACCAGCACTTTCGAGACGCCGAAATGCCGGGCCAGTATTTCGGTCGCGGCGATGGCCTGGATGGTTTTGCCCAGGCCCATGTCGTCGCCGATCAAGGCCCGGCCGGCTGTTACCGCGAACAGCGCGCCCTCTGCTTGATACGAATAGAGAGGCGCCTTCAGCAGCGCCAGCAGGCTGGGATCGTCGGCGCCCTGTGGGAATAACTGCGCGAGCTTTGCCGCGCGTTGGTCTGCATCGCGCCGTCCGGCGACGAAATCGAGAGCGTCGTCGTAGGCACGCATCTCATGACCGGACCTGGACGCCATGGTCATGAACTGCTCGAGTTCGCCCAGGCGCTCATCAGGCAGGATGCCGTTATGTTCGGTGTCGAACAGACCGTGTGCGGCCTGCCTCAATGCGGGTGGGCAATCCGTTCCGGCACGAAAATACACGCTCCGCCTGCCGTCATAGCGCAGATATAGCTCGGAAAATGCGGGCCGGTAGCCGCGCGCGAATGCCGTCTTGGCGCCACGTTTCTTCTCCAGCCGGGCGATGGTGAATTCGATGTGCTTGCAGGTGCCCAGTTCGCCGGTAGCGTAATCCGGGCAGGCACAGAAATTGTCTCCCGGCCGCAGACCCCGGATCGCCACGCGATAGCTGGATTTTGAAGCGGGATTGCTGACCCGGAATTCCGAGAAAAACGGTTCGCCGCCGAGATTTTCAAGACCGAAGGCCTGCTCGCGGCCAAACTGGCGGCGTAAGCCGCGTTGCCAATCCAACGGCGAAAGATCGGGGGGCGCATGAGTGCGCGAGAGTTTAGGTTCCTTGTTCAGCTTGGTTGCGGAATTCAGGCTTCGGCGCTTGGATTTCATCGAAATGCATTCCGTTCCGCAAAAGTTTCTCTAGCTTCGTAGGTCTAGACCCATGTATCGAACACGACCTATTCTACGGTGTAACCAAGCGCCCGATATCCCAGTCGCCGCTTCGTAGCCATGCGCGCCAGCACCGGCACCAACTCATCGACGTAGTCAACGACCAGAACCTCGGTCTTTCCGGCGTGCTGGCGGTGGAGGCGACCTACATACTGAGCCAGCGTACCTTTCCAGGATATGGGCATCGTGAGGAAGAGCGTGTCGAGCCTTGGATCATCAAAACCCTCACCGAGATACCGCCCCGTAGCAAGGATAAGCCGTTCCTGGCCATCGGCTACTTGTAGGGCAGTATCAGCCGCCTTGCGTTCGCCTGCAGACATGCCGCCCCGAAGGACCACGAGATTGCGTACGAAGTGCGAGAAGCGGATTTGGAGTTAGTTGAGATGGTCCCTCCGCTCCGTCAGCACAACCGGGGAACGCTTCGCTTCCAACGCCTTCAGCACATCGTCGAAGATCAAATTGTTGCGCGACTCGTCCTGCGCGATTGCAGCGTAGACCGCCGGCATGGAGGGACGATCCGCGGTAGCCAGAGGCTGCGGCAACTGAAATTCGGTCGACCGATGCTTCGCGCGGTGAGAAATCCCTCGACCGGCCGCCTGCGCGCGCGCGTCAACGCGATGTCGAACCGGGCCGCACTGCATGAAAATGATCGGATGGTGGCCATCCTTGCGCGCCACGGTCGCGGACAGCCCGAGGACAAATCGCGCCTTTGCCCGACGGGCCACAAGCTCGAAGCTCGCCGCTGAAAGATGGTGGCATTCGTCAACGACAAGATGACCATAGTCAGCCACCAGGTCGGATACTTCCCCGTGCCGCACGAGGCTCTGGATCAGCGCGACATCAATGATACCGGTCGGCTTGCGGCGTCCGCCGCCGATGATGCCTATATCTTTCGGATCTATATCGAGAAATGCCTTGAGGCGTTCCATCCATTGGCTGAGCAACTCTCGACGATGGACGAGAACAAGCGCATTCCGGCCCCGTTTAGCGATGAGCGCAGCAGCCACAACCGTCTTGCCGAACGCGGTGGTCGCCGCAAGCACGCCATAGTCATGCGGCGCCAAGGCGTCGAATGCCTTGACCTGTGGGCTGTGCAGCGCTCCCTGGAATTGGCCTCGGCTCGGAAGCGGGTTGCCGATCGCTCTTTGATCGTCCAACTCAACCTCGGCGCCCTCACCGCGGATCAGCTCAACAACTTCGTCAAGACACCCTCGCGGCAATCCCACATGACGCGGATGGAGTTCGGCGCAAGAGATGATCCGTGGCTTGCCGAAGGTCGGGAACCGCATGGATTGCGCACGATAGAACTCGGGGTTCTGAAAGGCCGCCAAGCGTACAAGCCGCGCCGTCATCGCCGGCGGCAAATCGGTCCGGTCGATATACAGCTGGTCGGCGACGACGATCGTGATCTTGCTCGGAAGTGGTATGCCGAGCGGGCCAGCCTTCGGACGTCGAGACGGCGTCATGCGCCACGGTTCGCCCGCATCCTCGTCCTCGACCGGCATGCGAACGCCGAGGACACGGCCTCGCATCTCGGCATCGCCAACGATTTCCGCCGCGGCACTGGCAGATAGCCTTGGTATCGCCGCCAGGAACGCCCATTGATCCTCGTGCGGGCGAAGGTCCTCGTCGATGAAGACGCTGTTGCCAAGCTCGCGCGCCCTGCGCTGTAAAGGCAACGCGATCAGGTTGCCGAAGCCACCGACCGGCATGTTGTCCTGGCTTGGAAAGAACCGATCGTACGAGCCAAACCCTATCTCGGGGCGGCGTTCCATCGTCTCCGTCAGCATTGCGGCGCCAAGTTGCCTGGCTGTGCGCGCAGGAACCGGCTCGGAGAAGAAAATCCAGACATGACCGCCATTGCCGGATCGAGAACGCTCAAGCGCGGCAGGCACCTCTTTGGCGCGGCACGTTTCCAGCATGGCTAACGCATCAGCCGCCCATTTCTCCTCATCGAAATCGGCGGCCAGAAACCAGCAGGTCTCGTCAGGAAGCAACGGATAAACGCCGGCGACGAAGTTACCATCAGAATTGCGTCCGCCGTTGCCGCCGCGCAGATGTTTTCGATGATGTCGTCGGTGACCGGGATGAAGGCTTGGTGGGGGCACTCGCCGCATTTCACCTGGGGCTTACCGCAAATCCCCCTGACCCACTCGTTGGCACATGCCGGCGCATAGCCGGACTTAGCGGTCTTGCGGTTTTCCCATCGGACCGGAAATACGTCATGGCGACCGGCGAATAAATGCCGAAATAAAGCAATCTTGTCAGCGCTGGATGACGCCGTGGTGAGCATTGTCGCGTCCGCGACAATGAGCGCATGCGGAGTTTCCAGTGACTTCGTGGCCTGCCGGCTCAGCAGATCTTTCAGTTCGGCCTCAAGCGCTCTCCGCTCGACCTCGTGGGCGGCTAAACGGGCTCGCGTCTGCTCGATCTCAATCTCGATTTCGCGCCCATTTATGGCACTACCGCCCGGCACAGAGGTTCTCCTTCCGACAGCGACTTTGGCCAGCCACTTGCAGCCATCACAGCGGTTCTGACGCCCGCAGCCCGAACCAACCCCGCCGAATTGCACGCCTGACTACGCTATAACTGCCCTGCTATTTGAACGCTCTTTACGATCGGCTCCGACCGCGCTTTAATTCTGTGAGGGTGCTGAATACGGAGCGGAAGAACCGGAAGATAACATTGAGCGGCAGGTAGGCGGGCGGCGTGTAACACCGCCAAACCTACGCTATCGCCGCCGATGCTATCCGGTCACTCCCACTCGATCGTGCCGGGCGGCTTGCTGGTGATGTCGTAGGTGACGCGGTTGATGCCGCGGACCTCGTTGACGATGCGGTTGGAGACGCGGGAGAGGAAGCTCATGTCGAAGGGATAGACGTCCGCGGTCATGCCGTCGGTGCTGGTGACGGCGCGCAGCGCGCAGGCGAAGTCGTAGGTGCGGCCGTCGCCCATGACGCCGACGGTGCGGACGGGGAGCAGCACGGCAAAGGCCTGCCAGATGGCGTCGTACAGGCCGGCGTTGCGGATTTCCTCGAGGTAAATGGCATCGGCCTTACGCAGCAGGTCGGCCTTCTCGCGTGTGATCGCGCCGGGGATGCGGATGGCGAGGCCGGGGCCGGGGAAGGGGTGGCGCCCGACGATGATCTCGGGGATGTCGAGTTCGCGGCCCAATACGCGGACCTCGTCCTTGAACAATTCGCGCAGTGGCTCGACCAGTTGCATGCGCATGCGCTCGGGCAGGCCGCCAACATTGTGGTGGGACTTGATGGTGACGCTGGGGCCGCCGGTGAAGCTGACGCTTTCGATCACGTCCGGATACAGCGTGCCCTGGGCGAGGAAATCGGCGCCGCCGATCTTCTTGGCTTCCTCCTCGAACACCTCGATGAACAGGCGGCCGATCGTCTTGCGCTTCAGTTCGGGATCGATGACGCCGTCGAGCTGGCCGAGGAACAGGTCCGACGCGTCACGGTGGACCAGCTTGATGTTGAAGCGGTCGCGGAAGGTGGTCACCACATCGTCGGCCTCGCCGTGGCGCAGCAGGCCGTGGTCGACGAAGATGCAGGTGAGCTGGTCGCCGATCGCCTCGTGGATCAGGACCGCGGCGACCGATGAATCGACGCCGCCGGACAGTCCGCAAATCACCTTTCCTGTGCCGACCTGGGCGCGGATGCGGTCGATCTGGGCCTGGCGGAAGCCGGCCATGGTCCAGCCGCCGGACAGGCCGCATACGCCGTGGGTGAAGTTGCGCAGCAGGGCGGCGCCGTGCGGGGTGTGCACGACCTCCGGGTGGAACTGCACGCCATAGAATTTGCGGGCATCGTCGGCGATGGCGGCGAAGGGTGCCCCTTCGCTGGTGGCGACGGTGCGAAAGCCCGGCGGCAGGCGGGTGACCCGGTCGCCGTGGCTCATCCAGACCTGCTCGCGCGCACCCTTGGGCCAGACGCCGTGGAACAGGGCGCAATCGTCGGTCACGTCCACGAAGGCGCGGCCGAATTCGCGGTGGTCGGAGTTGAGCACCTCGCCACCGAGTTGCGCGCACATCAGCTGTTCGCCGTAGCAGATGCCCAGGACCGGCACGCCGGCCTCGAACACCAGGGCAGGGGCGGCTGGGGACGCGCCCTCGGTTACCGAGGCGGGGCCGCCGGAGAGAATTATGCCGCGCGGGGCGAAGGCCTGGATGCGGGCCGGATCGGCGTTGAAGGGCCAGACTTCGCAGTAGACGCCGCTTTCGCGCACGCGCCGGGCGATGAGTTGGGTGACCTGGCTGCCGAAATCCAGGATCAGCACGCGCTCGGCTGCCAATGTGTCGGGCAAGGGGGCGGGGGTTTTGAGAGACGAATCAGCCATAGCGATCACCACTCCGATCGTCAAAAAGGGCTTGCAGCACTTCTTGACCCCGCAGGCAAGCGCGGGAGGGCCAACCGGACCGTCTCAGGCTCCTGTCGGCGGCGGCAGCGCGCCTGTCTGGCGTTCGCGCGAGATGCGCATCTTGCGCGCTTTCATGTCCTTCAGCGCGAGGTAGGCCATCCCTGCCATGATGGCATCGTTCAACGCGTCGTGGGCTTCCAGCGGTGGAATACCGAGGTCGGCAAGGATGTTGGCGAAACGCAGGTCGAAGGTGCTTCCAGGCGGCGCATCGCCGTATTTGCGTTCATAGTAGAGCGCGCTGACCTCGATCTGCGGGTTGGGCAGTTTGGTCTCGAGCTGATCCTTGACGTATTTATCCAGCATCCGGACATCGAAATCGATATAATAGCCGACCAGCGGCCGTCCGCCGATAAAGTGCAGCAGTTCCGGCAATATGCGCCGCATTGGCTGCGCATCCGCCACATCGCGCTGGCGAAGCCGGTGTATCTTGATCGATTCGGCACCGGCCTGGGTGTCCTCCGGCCGCACCAGCGCGGTGAAACGCTGGCTGGTCAATATCCGGTTCCCGCGGATCAAAACGGCGGCAACGGCCACGATGTCGTCGCGCCTGGGGTCGAGGCCGGTGGTTTCGCAGTCGAGTGAAACCACTTCGCCGGGCGGGCCGGGGCGGTACAGAAACTGGTACGCCTGATTACCCAGTGTCGCCCGATAGAATAGCCGTGAAAGCAAGCCCGTCACAACTCAAAACCCGCCAAGCCGGTAGCGATTGCGGATCATCTCGCGAAACTGACGCACGATGCGCAGTGCGTCGCGCAGGATATCCCGGTCCGCGGAATGCAACTGGGATGGCCGCACCAGCGCCTCCCGGTGCAGGGCGCCTCGGCGCACCGCTTCCAACTGCGGTCGCAGCCGGTATTCCATGAAGACCCGCAGCGCGCCGATCAGTTCGCGGCCGAACTCCGCCGAGAACGAGCCGGCCGTGACGGCAGCCTCGATCCGGCCGGCGGTGGAGGTGACCAGGATGCCGCGATCCAGCGCGATGGTTCGCATGCCGTGCACGATGGGAAAAATGCCGGCCTTCTTGATGTCGATCTCCTCGGAGCCGACGCCCACCGTCGCCATCAGCGTTGTCAGCACGCCGAGGTTCGGCGTGTCGAAGGTCTCGGTCAGGCTGGCGAAACGGGTCAGCAGCGCCTGCTCGCCGCGCATCATGCCGATCAGCGCGCCGCGTGCCTCGGCCAGAAGCTGTGTCCGGCCGCAGGGCGCCACCGCGTCGAAGAAGATCGCCAGGTTCAGCGCGGCTTCCGGCGTGCGATCGCGAACCCATTGCTGCAACTGGTGCACAAACCCAGCCACGGGCTGCGACCAAAGCGGATTGCCGACCATCACGTTGCCGGGGCAGGGCGGGAAGCCGAAGCCTGCCAGGGCATCGGTGAACCCGGTCCGGAACGCGGCCAGATCCTCCTCCGGCACCGCCCCGGCCAGTAGCAGGCCGTTATCCTGGTCTGTCCGCACGGTCTGTTCCCCGCGGCCTTCCGAGCCCATCAGGATCAGGCAGCCCTGCGCTTGGATCGACGCCGGCGCCAGCAACTCGAACAGCTTGACGAACAGCCGGCGGTTCAGGTCCGACGTGATCTCCGCGATCGCTTCCACCCGCACGCCCTGGCGATGCAGGCGCTCCACCTGGGCCTGGATGTCGCGGGCGGCGATGGTGAGGTCTTCCATGCCGCGGGCCCGGTCGATCCGGCCGGGGATAAGTTGCGAATTTCCTGCGACAAGGCCGAGGATGTCGATGTCCTCCAGGAAGCCGGTAAACTCCCCGTTGGAGCTGACCGCGACCCGGCGCTTGTCATGGCGAGTCATCAGCAGCAGGGCATCGAAGATGAAACTATCCCCCGGCACCTCGATAATATCGAAATGGCAGACCTCACGGACCGGCGTCTCAAGCGACAGATGCTTCAGCACGACGGCCTTGGCCAGGTTCATGCCGGTAACGACGCCCGTGCGATCGCCATCGCGCACGAACAGCGCGTTGATATTGGCCTCTTCCATCCGCCGGCCGGCCTCCGCGAGGCTGGCTGTGCCGTCGACGAAGATCGCGGGCCCCCGGCTGGCGTCCCGCACCCGGGCGCGAAGCACGCTTTCCATACCCTCGGATCGATGCGCGCGCACGAAGGCATCGAGCTTGTCGGATACCTCGGAATAGAAGAATGCCGCAAAGCCCGGGTTGCGCGCCACCAGCCCTCGCACGACATCGCCGGGAATGAGGTAGCAGAGCGTTTCCTCGGCCGCGACGAAGTCCTCGCCGGCCACGCCATGCACCAGGGCCCGGCTGTCGAAACTGTCCTTGGGGCCGAGCAGGGCGTTCAGCGCGCCGCCGTCCCGCACCTCGACCGAGCCCTTGATGACGACATGCAGGCTCTCGGCGGGGTTGCCATGCGCAAGGATCACCTCGCCCGGGGCGAAATAGCCAATATCGAGCGCGGCCCGCAGCGTTTCGATCTCGTCGCCGGTGAGACGGTCGAACGGCGGATTGCGTGAGTCGAAACCGCTGGGCATGGGGGTGCGGGCGGCGCGTTACGCCGCCCGCCTCCAATCAGTGCACATGCGCCGAGGCGGCGCCGATCCCGGTTTCGGACCGGATGTACTGCGCGTCGTACGAGGCGATTTCGGCCTTCGCGCGCGCGCTGGTATCGAGCGTCGACACCAGCCATATGACACCGAACGCGATCGGCATCGAGAACAAAGCAGGGTTGTCGTAGGGGAAGATCGCGTCGTGATAGCCCAGCGTCTGCACCCATACCGCCTTCGATAGCACCACCATGGCGACGGCCGAGAACAGCCCAAGGAAGCCGCCCCACATCGCACCCCTTGTCGTGCAGCCCTGCCACATCGTGCTCATGATCAGCACCGGGAAGTTGCAGCTGGCGGCGACCGCGAAGGCGAGGCCGACCATGAAGGCAACGTTCTGGTTCTCGAACACATAGCCCAGCAGGATGGCGACGATGCCGATAACGACAGCGGTGAACTTGGAGATGTTCACCTCCTTGCGCTCGTTCGTGCGGCCGCGGGCGATGACCTCGGCATAGAGGTCATGGCTGACCGCCGAGGCCGCCGACAGCGTCAGGCCAGCCACCACGGCGAGGATGGTGGCAAAGGCCACGGCCGAAATGAAGCCGAGGAACAGGCTGCCGCCCACCGCGTTCGCCAGATGGATCGCCGCCATGTTGGTGCCGCCAAGCAGGCTGGTGATCTTATTGAACGCTCCGCCGGGGCCTGCCGTGTAATAGGCGGGATCGTTCATCAGGAAGGTGATGGCACCGAAGCCGATGATGAAGGTCAGGATATAGAAATAGGCGATGAAACCGGTGGCGTAGAATACCGATTTGCGCGCCGCCTTGGCGTCCGACACCGTAAAGAAGCGCATCAGGATATGCGGCAGCCCGGCGGTGCCGAACATCAGTGCCAGACCCAGCGAAATGGTGGACACA
>CAINEA010000870.1 GCA_903847525.1 uncultured Acetobacteraceae bacterium
GTGAACGCTTACCGCGATGCCATGCGTGTCCACGTGCGCGAGGAACAGGAGGCCGCGCAGCGGGCGGGTTTGCCGCTGCTGCCCGCGGCGGAGGGTCTGGGCGCCTCGAATTGACGCGAGCCGGGACGCGCAGCGTTTGCCGCGACGACAAGATATGCGGAGATTCGGCCAACCGGACGGTAGTTCGTCCCACCGATTCCGATGATACTGGGATTGATGTTTGCGCCACCCCGCGCAGCCTCCAACGAGCGACTGGAGTTCATTGGCGACCGCGTGCTCGGCCTGTTGATCGCCGAATGGCTTTCCGAGCGGTTTCCCGATGACCAGGAAGGCGGCCTCGGCCGCCGCCTTGGCCATCTGGTTTCCCAGCCGGTGCTGGCCGAGGTTGCCGAACGGATCGGACTGGGCGCCGCGCTGGATGTGGCGCCGGGAGAGGTCCGCGCCGGGGTAAAACGCCAGGCCACCGTGCTGGCCGACGCGCTGGAGGCCGCTTTGGGCGCCATGTTCCTGGATGCCGGTCTCGAACCGGCCCGCCGTTTCATTCGTCGTGCCTTCGCGGAGGTGATGGAGACCCAGGCGGCGCCGCCGAAGGACCCAAAGACGGGGCTTCAGGAATGGGCGCAGGGCAGGGGATTGCCGCTGCCGCGCTATCTTGTCGCTTCGCGTGCCGGACCGTCGCATGCGCCGGTATTCGTCGTTACCGTTACCGTGGCCGGACGCACCGGCAGCGGAACCGCGGGCTCCAAGCGCTCTGCCGAGCAACTGGCGGCCTGCGACCTGCTAGGACAATTAACCGCATGACCGAAATGGAAACGCCCCAGGCCGCAGTGCCTCAGGCCGGCCGGACCCGGTGCGGCTTCGCCGCCATTGTCGGCGCGCCGAACGCCGGAAAATCCACCCTGTTGAACCGGTTGACCGGGGCGAAGCTGTCGATCGTCAGCCCGAAGGCCCAGACCACGCGGTTTCGCGTGCTCGGGATCCTGATGCGGCCCAATCGCAGCGGCAGCCAGACCCAGATCCTGCTGGTCGATACGCCCGGCATCTTCCGCCCGCGCCGCCGGCTGGATCGGGCCATGGTGGCGGCCGCCTGGACCGGCGCGTCGGACGCCGACCTGACCTTGCTGCTGGTGGATGCCAAGGCCGGCACCAATGATGCGGTGCGCGCGATCGCCGCCCGCCTGGCCGAGCAGAAGCGCCGGGCCTGGCTGGTGCTGAACAAGACCGATCTGATCCCGGCGGAGCGGCTCTTGCCGTTGACCGCTGAGCTGAATGAGATCGTCAATTTCGAACACACCTACATGGTCAGCGCAGCCAACGGCGACGGGCTGAACGAATTGTTGGACGCGCTGGCCGAAGCATTGCCGGAAAGCCCATTCCTGTATCCCGAGGACGAGCTCACCGATCTGCCGGACAGGTTGCTGGCGGCGGAGATCGTACGCGAGCAGATCTTCCTGCAGATCCATGAGGAGATCCCCTACGGCACCACCGTGGAGACCGAGAATTTTCAGGAAAAGGCCGACGGCTCGGTGCGGATCGAGGCAACGATCTATGTCGCGCGGGCCGGCCACAAGGCGATCCTGATCGGCGAGAAGGGCAGCCGGATCAAGGAGATCGGCGCGCTTGCCCGCAAGCAGCTGACCTCGCTGTTGGAACGCAACGTTCACCTGTTTTTGAACGTGAAGGAACGGGCGGGCTGGGACGAGGAACGGGCACGGCTGCGGGCCATCGGACTGGATGACCACGAATAGCCACATGAGTTAGCGCCGCCTCCCGCCGCCATCTGTCCAGCGTTTCCCGCCGCGAAACCGAGGCTTGCTGCGTTGCGGGAATCGCGGGTTGCGGCCCCTTGTTCGGCGGGATGTTCGCGGGCATACCACGCGCCGAACGAAATCTTATTCGAGACTCCAGAGCAGGCGTTAAACAGGGTTATTGCGGTCCCGGCCGGATACCCCAGCCGTCTCCGCTTGGGTGAGAGCCGTCATCTACGCGTAGAAGAGAGGGGCTTGTGGCAAACGTCTTTGAAGGGTGCGTCACTGCCCGGCCTGGCGCGTCGATCCACGCCCGTTACATCGACGAACCGGCGCACTCCCCGCGGCCTGGCGCTGCAGGTTCAATGGGCGGCCGATTCGCCGCTCAAGGGCCTGGACAAGCGGATCCGGACGCACCGCGCGGCCCCGGGACAGGCCCTTTCTGGCAGATTTGCCTGATTTTCGCGCTGGCAGGGGCCACAGTTGCCGGCACTGTGTTCGCGACATTGCATTTGATCGCTGTGCTGCGAGGCGCTCCGGTTGGCAGCA
>CAINEA010000871.1 GCA_903847525.1 uncultured Acetobacteraceae bacterium
AACTCGCGGTGGTCATCTTGGCCGCAAAGTCGAGCATCGCGCGCTGACGGGGCGAGAGATCGGCGGCACGATAATTCATCACCATTAATTCCCCGAGTTTCGGATCGCCAGAGTACTCGCGCACGCTAGCGCCATGGGCGACCTGACAATAGAAGCACTGGTTGGTTGAGGAAACGGCAACGGCGATCATTTCGCGTTCAAGCTTCGACAAGCCGGATTCGCCGAACATGAGCGTGTTATAGAAATGGGAGAAAGTTCGGAGTTGATCAACATTATGGCTGTAGGCAGCGAGGACGTTGGGCAACATGCCGAGCTTTTGATCGCACTTGGCAAAATATTTCTGCATGTCTTCCGGCAATTCGGCGCGGGAGGGCTGTGGAATATCAAGTGCGGTGACGTAAGGATGCTGGGACATGCGAAAACCTCAATGGCTAGGGGGCCGGCGTCGGACCGGCGGTTCGCTATCATAGGAAAATGAGCCTACTGCCCGCCACCGGCAGACGCCGTGGGGCATGTGATACTGTCCCGTCGGTTTCCGGCGCGCAGCGACATCCGGCCCACGGATAGACAATCCTCGAGGCAAGTTGGAACCTGCGTTGCGCGATACAATCGCAACCCGCTTTAGTTGGGCAAAGGGACGATTGGGCGGATTAAGTCATCCAAGAGGGAGACGATGATGGATAGGAATGAGGACGCCACGCCTAATGTTGGTGAAGATGCGGCACAGGCGCCGTGTTCGGCGATGGCACCTGATGGCGTGTTCTTCGGTGCTGACGAGGCACTGAACGAAACCTTTGCGCGACTTTCCCGGGAGCTCGGGGGGCGCCTGCGGCGTTTTCTCGAAGAAATGCGGACATCCGAGCGAAAGCGTGCAGATCTGCAGTTACATCGGCAGGCGCAGCTTCTACAGGCGCGTGCCGAGGCACAACTTCGGCACAGTGCCGAGCGCATCCGTGTGCGGTATCAGGATGCCTTTGTAGCGCGGGAAAAAAGACTGCGGAGTCGCTATGCACACCTGCTCGCCACGGCGACACAGATGTCCAC
Source organism: uncultured Acetobacteraceae bacterium (assembly GCA_903847525.1). Taxonomy (GTDB): domain Bacteria; phylum Pseudomonadota; class Alphaproteobacteria; order Acetobacterales; family Acetobacteraceae; genus PALSA-911. The sequence continues at coordinate 1,045 of CAINEA010000871.1, forward strand.
CAAAAAACAAGCGCTTCAGCAGGTCCTGCGCGAGTTCCAGGAGAAGTTGGATGACGTTGGGCAAGCGCAGCATGAGTTGCCCGAAATGGGCCTGGCCGTCGCCCGCGAGCTAGGTGAGCTGGAAGAACTCATGCCGGGAGCGGAGCGTGCTTCCGTATCAGCGCACGACCGTTCCCGATCCGGTGAATAAAATCAGATAATCCCGCGGCTTTTCAGGGCTTCGATCTCGCTTGGACTCATCTCCAGCATGCCGGCATAGATTTCGTCGTTGTGGGCCCCGAGCATGGCGCCCGGCCAATCAGTCCGGCCAGGGGTATCTGCCAAGCGCGGGATGATGGCTGGAATCTTGAGGGTCCCTGAGGGGATCTGTACTTCTTCGAATAAGCCCCGTGCCTGATACTGCGGATCGATCATCATGTCTTCCACGCTATAGATGGGGCCGGCGGCGACGCCGGCGGCTTCAAGGCGCGCAAGCACCTCGGTCTGACTCAGGGTGGCGGTCCAGCGGCCAATCATGCCGTCGAGCTCTGCCTGATGCTCAACGCGAGCCGTGTTTTCCTTGTACCGTGGATCCTGCGCCATGGAAGCGTCCCCCATCAGCTCGCACAGGCGCTGAAACATAGAATTGGTATTAGCCCCAATGATAATGGTCTTTCCATCCTGCGTCGGGTAGGTGTTCGACGGCACGATGCCGGTCAGGGTGGATCCTGAGGCTTCGCGGACCACCCCGGCACCGTCGTACTCGGGGACGACGGCTTCCATCAGGTTGTAAATCGAC
>CAINEA010000872.1 GCA_903847525.1 uncultured Acetobacteraceae bacterium
TCGAGTGCGCGCGCAGCCTGCCTGATTACGCGACCGCCCGGGGTTTTGCCCCGGTTACTTCTGCAAGGCATAAGCCCTTGAAAATGCTCGGCCAGAAAACTGCACGAAAGTCTTGATTTATGCACAGGCTGCGAGGTTTGAGGTCTTAATCCTTCTTGGGTCGCAGCTTTTTCCAATCCCTTTTAAGTGCAATCCAGACTGTCATGGAAAAGGCCGTAACCCCATATCCAGCAAATGACGAATAGCCAGCAATGGAAAACGCCAAGGCAAGCGTAAGGGACACCGCCGCGGCCCAGCCAAAACATGCTGTGATGATTTCCCATCGATGGCTACCGGGTTCGCCGCCTATGATCGATGTGATTTCGTCAATGAGCCAGTCAAAGGGTTCCATAGGTAAATCGTGCCATACAGCCGCGTCTGCGGCCATGACTAAGCGATCTCGTCCGGCCCACTGCCATGATTTTACGTCGCCACTCCGCCATATGTTATGACCTTCATAATTCTTGAATATCGAGACGGTTCGGCTTTCCATAAACGGATTATGGCGCAACGCGATCGGAGGAGATTACCGCCCTGGGCGCTACACCGCCATCGCCTCCCTCGCTACGGCCAGGTCATGGGCGGTTTGAAGATTCATCCACAGTTCCGCGCTGGTGCCGAAGCGGCGCGCGAGCAGCAATGCCGTCTCGGGGGTAACGGCTCGCGTTCCCGCGACGATGGATGATATGCGGTTGCCCGGCAAACCCAGTTCGGCCGCGAGCGCGCGCGCGGTCAATGCGAGCGGGCGCATGAATTCCTCCAGGAGGACTTCGCCAGGTGTGAGCGGAGGCAACGTCGGCCCCGGTGCGATGTCATCGAAGGACATGTCCTGCACAGCGTCTCGACGGATCATGGGAGCCTCCTTTCAGTGGTAATCGACGATCTCAACATCTTCCGCATTTCCGTTGCGCCAGACGAAGCAGACGCGCCATTGGTCGTTGACGCGGATGCTGTGCTGCCCGGCGCGGTCTCCCGACAACGCCTCTAGTCTATTGCCCGGCGGTGACCGCAAATCCTCAAGGGTCGTGGCGGCGTCCAGATAGCCAAGTTTCCGGCGGCCGACCGTCAACAGATCGGGCGGAAAGCCCTTTGGCAGCCTGCCGCGCCAGACCGCCGCCGTCCGCCGATCTTTGAACGAGGCGATCATACGCGATATGTATCGCGTATCGGCGACGGCTTCAAGATATGATTGTCCACGATATGCGGAACGATCGGACTTGCCCGAATGGCATGTTGTGGTTTGGCGCGAGGATCTTACCCCCTGTCGGCACCGATACACGCGCCACGTCTAGATGCACGATGCGATTGTTCTGGGTTCCCTGCTTTCGCGGGGATGATTTGTAGGGCGTGCGGGGATGACGGTTGAGCGAGGATGTGAGTCCTTTATAATAACATTGAAAGTCATATAAAATAACTGTAATATGTCCAGCATGGACATATGCACAGAGACCCAATTCCCCGAGCCCGACCTTGCGCAGTTGCTGCCGCGGGCGGCATTTTATGAGATTGCTTGGATGCTGCGGCGGTCTCTGCCGCGGCCGTTGACGGATGATCCGGTGGAACTCGAGCGGCGGGACCAGGCGGCGATGGCGGCGGTGGCTTCGTTGTTGCCGGTGACGGTGGCGGAGGGGCGGTTGGCGGCGCAGTTCGCCTTGGCGGATGCCTGGGCGCGGGAGTGGCAGGCGATGACGGCGGAGCGGCGGTTGGAGCCGGGGCTGATGCGGCAATGGACGGCGCAGGCGGTCAGCCTGATGCGGGAGTCGAAGTCGGCGCTGCGGGAGCTGCGGCAGTTGCAGACGGCTCGGCGCAAGCGGGACGCGGATGCCGAGGCGGCGAACCGGGCGGAGTGGGAGGAGCGGAGTGCTGTGGGGATGATGCGTGGAGGGTTGGGTGAGACGGAGTCTCAGGACGTGATTTCTGAGACGGGTTTGGGACTGGGGGAGGATGAGGACAATGCGGCCGCCGGTGGCGACCTTGAACACCCCCTCACCCTGCCCTCTCCCCCCA
>CAINEA010000873.1 GCA_903847525.1 uncultured Acetobacteraceae bacterium
CCGCGCCAGGGCGATCATGGCGCGCTGGCGCAGCCCGCCCGATAGTTGCCAGGAATAGGCATCGACCCGCTGCTCCGGCATGGAGATACCGACATCGCGGAACAGGCCGATGGTGATCTCGCGTGCCTCGGCCCGGCCGACCGGGCGGCCGCCGGGCTGCCATTTATGGCCGTGCAGCAGGATCGCCTCGATGATCTGATCGCCGACGGTGTGTACCGGGCTGAATGCGGCCATCGGCTCCTGCGGGATCAGGGCGATCTCCGCGCCGCGGATGGAACGCATCACCGGACCACGCGGCGGCAGGCGGACAAGATCGACGATTTCGCCACCGGTCTGCTGGCCGGGTGGGCGACGGCGGAACAGGATCTCCCCGTTCGTGATTCGTCCTGGCCGGTCCACCAGTTGCAGGATCGCCTTCATGGTCACACTCTTGCCGCAGCCGCTTTCGCCGACGATGCCGAGCACCTGGCCGGACTGCACGTCGAAGCTGACGCCGTCCACCGCGCGCACCAGGCCTTCGTCGAGCCCGAAGGAGACACGCAGATCGCGCACCGACAACAGCGCGCCTTCGGCGGGTGCGATGGTCATGTCCGAGCCAATGGGGACCGGATCAATGGCTGTAAGGGTCCGAGGCATCGCGCAGGCCGTCTCCCACCAGGTTGAACGCCAGCACGGCGACGATGACGAGCCCGCCGGGGATCAGCAGCCAGGGTGCCAGCGCCAGGGTCTGGATGTTCTGCGCCTCCTGCAGCAGCACGCCCCAGCTGATCGCGGGCGGGCGGATGCCGAGGCCGAGGAACGACAGGGAGGTTTCATTGATGATCATCACCGGGATCGCGAGCGAACTGGTGGCGATGATGTGGCTGAGGAAGGTGGGCACCATGTGGCGCAGGATGATGCGCATACGGCTGCAGCCTGCCAGCCGGGCGGCCAGCACAAAATCTTCTTCGCGCAAAGCGAGGAAGCGCCCCCTCACCTCTCGGCCAAGCGTGGTCCAGCCGACCAGGGACAGGATGACCGTGATGGCGAAAAACACCTGGATCGGCGTCCAGTCGCGCGGCAGGGCCGCCGACAGCGCGAGCCAGATCGGGATCGTCGCGACCGATTGCAGCAATTCGATCAGCCGCTGGATGACCTGATCCGTTTTGCCGCCGACATAGCCGGAGATGCCGCCGAGGACGACGCCGAGGATGACGCTGAGGGTGACGGCGACGAGGCCGACGGTCATCGAGGTTCGGGTGGCATACATGATGCGCGACCATTGATCGCGCCCGAGCCGGTCCGAGCCGAGCAGGAAAATGCGTTGGGCCGGATCTACCGGGGCCAGAATATGAATGCTCGCTGGGAACAGGCCGAGCAGGCGATACTCGAATCCTCTGGCGAAGAAGCGGACCGGAACGCGGCGCTGCGGGTCCTTGGTCCATTCCATGCGCAGGGTAACCGTGTTGCGCTTGCCGGCGATGGCGGGAACCCAGGGAGCCAAGCCGCCGTCGTCGAACAGATGCAGCGACTGCACGGGAATGAAGGCCTGGCGGGCGTCGGTGCGCTCGGGGTCCTGGACGCTGAAAAAGTCCGGGCAGATCACGATCAAATACAGAAAGATCAGCACCGCGGCGCTGAACATCGCCAAGTGATGACGGCGGAAGCGCCACCAGACCAGGGTCCAGTTGGACGCGACGGCGATACGGTCCTCGACGCCGGCGCCGACAGCTGCCGCGGAGGTCTGCGTGCCCGCCATCGCCTAGGATTCCATCTTGATGCGCGGATCGAGCGCCGCCAGCAGGATGTCCGACAGCAGCGTGCCGACGATGGTCAGGAAGGAGTAGATCAGCAGGATGCCGCCGGCGAGGTACATGTCCTGGTTGATCAGCGAGCGCAGCAGCAGCGGACCGATATTGGGCAGGTTCATGACGGTGGCGACGATCAGGCTGCCGGAGAACAACGCGGGCAGGTACCAGCCGATGGTGCTGACCAACGGGTTGAAGGCCAGCCGCACCGGGTAGCGCAGCACCACCCGCCACTCCGCCATGCCCTTGGCCCGGGCGGTGGTGACATAGGGCTTGTTCAGTTCGTCCAGCAGGTTCGCCCGCATGATGCGGGTCAGCCGCGCGGTGCCGGCGATGGCGAGCACGAGGGCCGGCAGCCAGAGATGCTTCAGCAGGTCGCTGACCCGGGCCAGGCTCCAGGGCGCATCGGCATAGTCCGGCGAGAACAGTCCGGTAAGGCTGACATCGAAATAGGCGAAGGCCAGCCACATCAGGATCAGCGCCAGCATGAAGTTGGGCGTTGCGACACCGATATAGTTGATGACCGTCAGGATATGGTCGATCACCGAACGCTGATGCGTCGCGGAATAGATGCCGGCGGGAATGGCGATCGCCCAGGTGATCACGAACGACATCAGCGCCAGCGCCATGGTCAGCGCCAGTTGCTCGCCGATCAGATCCGCGTTCGGGCGCTGGTATTCCAGCGACAGGCCCAGATTTCCGGACAGGATGTTTTGCAGCCAGAGCAGGTATTGGACGAAGAACGGCTGGTCGAGGCCGTACTCGTGCCGCAGCGCCTGGATCTGCTCGGGGCTGATCGAGGACCCCGAGGAAGCCAGGGTCGCGACGTAGGAGGTCAGAAAATCGCCAGGTGGAGCCTGGATGATCACGAAGATGACGAAGGAATAGACCAGCATCAACGCGGGCAGCAGCAGCAGCCGCTGCACGATGTAGCGGGTCATCCGGGGCCATCCATTCGGGTGCGGGGCGCCAAGCCTATTTGCTGCTGAAGAAGAACTGCTCGGTGCGAGCGTTGCCCGGGCTGCGCAGCGGCCAGTCATTGCCCATCGTCGCCGGCACGTTGTGGAATTTGCTGCCGACGATCACGACGCCCTGCACCATCGGCGTCAGTCCGATTGTGCCGATTTCATAGAGGTTGTCGGCCCAGATCCTGAAGATCGCCTGTGCTTCCTTGGCCTGCTGCTCCGGCCCGACCGTGCGCGCGGTATCGACGTGGCGCATGATCTCCTTCAACGGTTCCGGCGGCTCGACGCCCTCGCGGCCCTTGGTCGCCACCCATTGGCGCGATGCCGGCGCGATGGTCAGGATCGGGGCATTGCGCACGTCCACCTTGGCGTTGCCGGTGAACGGGAAAGCACTGGTGTCCTCGTTCCAGATCTCGGTCATCAATTCGTTGTTCTCGTCCATCTTGAAGTGCAGCGCCCGCTCGCGGATCTGCACGATGGCCTTGATGCCGACCGCCTCCCAGTCCTTGGCGATCAGCTGCGCCACATCCGGCCAGGCGCCGAAGGCGGGCACCACGCTGATTTCGATGGTGGCGGGCTTGCCGTTTGGCAGCAGGCGTATGCCCTGCGAATCGCGTTTGGTCAGGCCGATGCCGTCCAGCAGGCGGTTGGCTTCGTCGGGGCGGAATTCGGTGTATTGGGTGGCGTATTTGGCGCCCGGGAAATACGGATGCCACGGGGCCGGCATGGGCTGGCGAGCCTCACCCAGGCCGAGAAAGACCGATTCCTTGATCTGGTCGCGGTTGATCGCATAGGACATAGCAATGCGGAAATCGCGATTGGCGAGCAACTTGCCGATCTCCGGATCGGCCGTGTAGGTCTGATTGAAGGCGATCACCGCGTCCGATCCGCCGAAGGTCGGCCAGGTGATCACATGGTATTTGCCGGTGCGTTCCTGCTCCTTGAAGACCGGATAGTTGGTCATCTGGATATGCCGCTCCTGCATATCGAAACCACCGGCGATCGCGGCGAGGTTCAGCGCCTGAACATCGGCGAAATAGGTGAAGCGCACCTCGTCGATATAGGGCAACTGGTTACCGGCGGCATCGACACCGACGTAATAGGGATTGCGTCGCAGGGTGAACACCGGATCGCTGGCGCGCGATACCGGGGCCCAGGCCGCCATCGTGGGCCGTTCGGCGTTTTCCGGCGGCGCGTTGCGGTTGGCGAACAGCTCCGTCCAGGTCTTGAAGCCGGCCGCCTGGACGGCCTTGTCGATCTCTTCCTTCGGCGTGTAGGCGGGGTGGAACTTTTTGAGGTAATGCGCCGGCAGGAACATGGCGTAGGTGCGATCGGCACCGTCGGCGTTGGCGACAGCCGTCAGGAACAGGGTCGCCGGATCGTTGTAGGTGAAGCGGATCGAGTCATCGTCGATTTTCTCGACCTTCGCCGGGGAGCCATCCGCGTTGCGCATCCAGCCCGGCAGGGTGGGGGTGATGTCCTTGTTCAGCAGCACGTCCTTGTACCAGAACAGGATGTCGTCCGCGGTGAACGGCTCGCCGTCGGACCAGCGGGCGCCCTTGCGCAGAGCGATGGTCCAGACCTTGTAGTCGGGCGAGGCTGTCGCGCCGGCGGCGATCTTGGGCTCGATCTTGGCGCCATCAGGCGAGAAGCGGAACAGGGCGTCGTAGACCACGCGGACGTAGTTGTTGGCATCGGCGGGGCCGAGAAAGGCGCGACGCCAGGTGCCGCCATACTCGCCGGTTCGTTCCACCACGGGCACCACCAAGGGCTGCTCGGGCAGGCGGCTTTTGATGGGTGGGAGCTTGCCCGCCTTGACCTGGTCGGCCAGGGACGGGGCTTCCTGGTAGATTCCAGATTGGGCGCGGACATGGCCGGAGGCGACCAGAGTCGCCGCTGCGGCCACAACGCCGAACACCATCCGCCGGTTAAGGTGCCAAATCATTCCTGTCCCCCCTGCTGCCGGCTCACGCGGCTTCAGAGAAGGCTCCGTCAGATCAGGGCCGGAAGTCAAGCAATTGGGGCGCACATCAATCGTCCAGGAACGCGCGGGCCAGCCGTACCAATGTCTGGGGCGCCTGCAGATGCGGGAAATGTCCGGCATCCTCCATCACGTCGAACCGGGCGCCCGGCACCAGCGCCGCCACTTTCCGGCCGATCGCGGGCGGCCAGAGGAAATCATGCGCGCCGGAGGCCACCAGGACCGGCACCGCGATCGCGCCCCAGTCGGCCGGAGTCAGTTCCAGCCGCGCAAGGGCCAGGGACAATTCGGCATAGGCCGCCGGGTCGTTGCCCAGATAGAGGCCGCGATAGGACGCCCGTTCCTCGTCGTGGGTAGGAGGAAAGGAGTTGGCGAGGCTTGCCTCCGCCACGCCGCGCATGCCGACGACCCGCACCTTCTCCGCCCGTTCGGCCACATAGGCACGGGTCGGCCCGGCCATGTCGGGTGCGACGGCGCACATCATCAGGCGGCGCACACGCGTCGGGTGGCGGATCGCCAGCAGCGCCCCGGCCAGGGAGCCCAATGCCGCGCCGATTACGTCCACCGGCCCCGCATCCAGCGATCGCAGCACGTCCTCGAGGTCGTCGGCCAGGTCTTGCAAAGTGAACGGACCGGGTGGCTTTTCCGACCGCCCGGCGCAGCGCATATCGACCGCGATGACGCGCCGGTCGGTAGCCAGCAGCGGAATGACCTTGCGCCAGCTTTCACTGCTGCCGCCGAGTTCGTGCAGAAGCAGCAACGGCACGCCGCCGGTGCCGGCATCTTCGACGTACAGGCTGATGCGACCGGTATCGACACAAGGCATTGGCGTGATCCTCCCCGGCGTCAGCCTCGCCCGGGAGCGTGCGGCCATGCAAGGGGGGCTGGCGCCCGGCCGGCCGACGGCGGCGCCGGCAGTTTCGTCTTTCCGAAATCTATCCTGGACGCCAGCAGGGCTGGGGCTTCAGGATCGTGGCGGCGGTCATCGCCCATGCGGGAAGGAATGTGGAAAATGCCCATCAGCGGGGATCTACTCGCCAGCGCTCTTGCCAGCATCGCGTTCGTGGGATGCGCGATGACGAGTGCTGCGTCCGCGCCGGGACCGCACACACAAACCCGTCGGCGCGAGGTCGTGGTCAATGGTAAACGGATCAAGACCGTGGACGTGCACGCCCATTGCGCGGTGCCGGCGGCGATGGCGCTGATCAACCAGCCGCTCGAAGCTTCGGGATTGCTGATGACCGACACCCGCACCCGCATCGAGGCGATGGACGCTCAGGGCATCGATGTGGAGGCATTGAGCATCAACCCGTACTGGTATCACGCCGGGCGCGATGAAGCGGCGGCGTTGATCAAGGTGCAGAACGAGACCCTGGTGGAGTTCTGCGCCGCGAACCCCGATCGGTTCGTCGGCTTCGCGACGGCTGCCTTGCAGCATCCCGAGCTCGCGGCCGAACAGGTGGACTACGCGGTCAAGACGCTCGGGTTCCGCGGCGTTGGTGTCGGCGGCAGTGTGGCCGGGGTGGAACTGGCCGATCCCAGATTTCATCCGTTCTGGGCCAAGTGCGAGGAGCTTGGCGTACTCGTATTTATGCATCCGCTGGGCACGCGCGAACTGGAACCGAGCGGCCGGCTCGCCGGCAGCGGCCTGCTGACCAACACGATCGGCAACCCGCTGGAGACCACGATCGCGCTGTCGCATTTGATCTTCGAGGGCACGCTCGACCATTTTCCCGGCCTCAAGATCTGCGCGGCGCATGGCGGCGGCTTCCTGCCGTCCTATGCGCATCGGTGCGACGCCGTGTGCCGGACATTCCCGGACCGGGTGGGCAAGCTGCCGAAGAAGCCGCCCACCGCCTATCTGCGGGACGGGCAGCTTTTCTTCGACACGATCGTCTTTACGCCCGAAGCGTTGCGGCATCTGATCGCGGAAACCGGTCCGGGCCAGATCATGATCGGGACGGACTACCCGTTTCCATGGACCAGCACCGAGGTCGATCTGGTGCTCCGCACGCCGGGACTGAGCGATGACGAACGGATCGCAATTCTGGGTGGAACGGCCGCGCGACTGCTGGGCATCGCGCCCTGAGGCGACGCGCGGAAGACCGACCCGAGCGCGTGATTGGAACGGACGAAATTGTAACTGGCACGGGCCTTGCTATTTTGTAGCGCTGACGTGCCATTTCCTTTTTCCGGCTTTTCGCCGCTTTCGGGGTAGACATGAAGCGCCGCACCTTTCTGACCGCGCTGCCAGGCGCCGCACTGGCCGCACCTGCCCTGCGCAAGGCCGCCGCGCAACCGGCGCCGACGCGCACCGAAACGCTGCTGCTGGTGCAGGAATACGGGCCGAACAGCCTGGATATGCAGGGCCTGGGATCGTCCCAGCCGGTGAACGGTGTGTCGCTGAATTGTTACGATCGGCTGGTACGGTTCAAGCGCAAGGCACTGCCCGACGGCACCATGTCGTTCGACATCAACGGGCTGGAACCGGAGCTGGCGGAAAGCTGGCAGATCGCCAGCGACGGCATGAGCTGCACATTTAAGTTGCGCGAGGATGCCCGTTTTCACAGCAAGCGGCCGGTTACGGCGAAGGACGTGAAATGGTCGCTGGACCGCGCCGTTTCCATCGGCGGCTTCGCCACCACGCAGATGGCCGCCGGCAGCATGGAGAAGCCCGAGCAGTTCGTGGCCGTGGACGACAAAACCTTTCGTCTTGATTTCGCGCGCCGCGACAAGCTGACCATGCCGGACATGGCGGTTACCATTCCCTTTATCTTCGACAGCGAGACCGCAATCGCCAATTCAGGCGGCGACCCTTGGGCCAAGGATTATCTGAAGAACAACGTCGCCGGCGGCGGCGCCTTCAAGGTGGAGGCGTGGCGGCCCGGCACCGAGACCATCTATGTGCGCAACGACGACTGGAAGAATGGGCCGATGCCGACGCTGCGGCGGGTCATCGCGCGCGACATCCCCTCCCCCAGCACGCGACGCGCGCTGATCGAGCGCGGCGATGCCGATATCTCCTACGGGCTGCCGCCGAAGGATTTCGACGATCTGGCGAAAGGCGGGAAGATCAATGTGGTCGGCGTGCCGATCCCCAACGCGATCTGGTATGTGGCGCTGAACTCCGCGAACCCGCCGTTCAACAACGTCAAACTGCGCCAGGCGGTGGCGTGGGCCGTGCCGTACGAGAAGATCATGCAGGCGGCGCTGTTCGGGCGCGGCAAGCCGATGTGGGGCGGTTCGCTGCCCGTGACCTCCATCGCGTGGCCGCAGCCGTTTCCGTATGAGACGAACATCGACAAGGCCAAGGCGCTGATGGCGGAATCGGGGGTGGCTCCCTTCAGCACCACGCTCTTGTTCGATGCCGGGTCCGGCACGATCGCCGAGCCGATGGCGGTGCTGGTGAAGGAAAGCCTGGCTCAGATCGGCATCACCGTGGAGATCAGCAAGATCCCCGGCGCCAATTTCCGCGGCGAGCTGAACAAGAAGACCGCCCCCATGGTGATCAACCGCTTCGGCGGCTGGCTCGACTGGCCGGATTACTTCTTCTTTTGGAACTATCACGGCCGGAACTCGATCTTCAACGTGGCGTCCTACCAGAACCCCGGCATGGACAAGCTGATCGACGCCGCCCGCTTCGCCGAAACGCCGGCCGATTACGCCGCCAGCGTGAAGGGCTTCCTGGAATACGGGATGCAGGAGGTGCCGATGATCCCGATCTGCCAGCCGCTGCACGACGTGGCGATGCAGAAGAATATCGGCGGATACCAGTTCTGGCCGTGCCGGGAGCCGGATTTCCGCTTCCTGACCAAGGCCTGAGGCCGGATGGCGGGCCTCCTGCTGCGGCTGGCGGGATCTCTGCCGGCGCTGGCCGCCGTGATTGTGGTTACCTTCGTGCTGACCCGCGTGCTGCCCGGCGACGCCGCCACGTATTTCGCCGGACCGACCGCAAGTGCGGAATCGATCGCACAGATCAAGGCGATGCTCGGCCTCGACAGGCCGCTGCCGGAGCAGTTCTGGAATTATATCGTTGCCCTGTTCCACGGCAATCTCGGCATGTCGCTGACCACCGGCCAGCCGGTGCTGACCGACCTCGCCGCGCGCCTGCCGGCCTCGGCGGAGCTGACCCTGTGCGGGTTGTTCGTGGCCATCGGCATCGCCGTGCCGCTTGGCATCGCTGCCGCGGTGCGCCAGGGCAAGATGGTGGATCATGTGTGCCGGGTGCTGGTGACCGCCGGCGTGTCGTTGCCGGTGTTCTTTACGGGGCTGCTGCTGGTCTACGTGTTCTATTTCCGTCTGAGTTGGCTGCCGGCGCCGCTGGGGCGCCTGGATGCGTTCGCCTCCCCACCACCGACCGTTACCGGTTTCTTCCTGATCGATGCGGCCATCGCGGGTGAATGGGAGACATGGCGCAGCGCCGCCGCGCAGCTGATCCTGCCGGCGGCGACACTGGGGCTGTTCGCGCTGGCGCCGATCGCGCGGATAACGCGCGCATCCATGCTGGCGGTGCTCGGGGCCGAGTTCATCCGCACCGCACGGGCCAGCGGCCTTTCCGGTGTTACCGTGATCATCACCTACGCCCTGCGCAACGCGCTGCTGCCGGTGATCACCACGCTGGGGATGGTGTTTTCTTTCCTGCTCGGCGCCAACGTGCTGGTGGAGAAGGTGTTCGCCTGGCCGGGGATCGGCAGTTACGCGGTGGAGGCGCTGATCGCCTCGGACGGTGCTCCGGTGCAGGGTTTCGTCTTGACCATGGCGATCCTGTACGTGCTGCTGAACCTGACCATCGACATGGTGAACCGGGCGCTGGATCCTCGCGCAAGGCGCGGTTCATGACAGTTGCGAGGCGCGGGGCATGAAAGGGCTCGCCGCGCCCCTGCGCCACGCACGCTTTGTCGTGACGGAAAACCCTGTTACCGGCTTTGCCTTGGCGCTGTTCATCCTGTTCATTGTTGCTGCGGTGTTCGGTCCATCGCTCGCGCCGCACGACCCGCTGGCGAGCAACACCGCGCAGGCCCTGCAGCCGCCGAGCGGACAATATTGGTTCGGCACCGATCAGCTTGGCCGAGACATCTTCTCCCGCGCGCTGGTCGCCGCCCGGCTGGACATTGGCATCGCCGCCGCCTCGGTTGCGCTGGTGTTCGCGATGGGCGGTTTCGCCGGGCTCGCTTCCGGCTTCTTCGGCGGTTGGACCGATGCGTTGGTCGGCCGGCTATCGGACACCATCATGGCGTTTCCGCTGTTCGTGCTGGCAATGGCCATCGTCGCGGCGTTGGGCAACACGGTCCCGAACATCGTGCTCGCCACCGCCATCATAAATTTCCCGCTCTATGTCCGCGTGGCCCGCGCCGAGACCACGACGCGGCGCGATGCCGGCTTCGTGGATGCCGCACGGGTCGCCGGGCATCGCGACATGGGGGTGCTGCTGGGACAGGTGATGCCGAACATCATGCCGCTGATGGTGGTGCAGATGTCGCTGACGATGGGCTACGCCATCCTGAACGCCGCCGGCCTGTCGTTCATCGGCCTCGGCGTGCGCCCGCCGACACCCGAATGGGGGATCATGGTCGCCGAGGGCGCCTCGTTCATCGTGTCCGGTGAATGGTGGGTGGCATTGTTTCCAGGTGCGACGCTGATGGTGGCGGTGTTCTGCTTCAATCTGCTCGGCGACGGTCTGCGCGACATCGTCGATCCCAGGCGACGCACATGATGGGGCGACGCACATGATGGCGGCTGGCGCGAATGTCCTCGCGGTGGACGGGTTATCCGTGGCGTTCCGCACCCGCGCCGGGACCGTCGCCGCGCTGGACCGGGTGTCTTTCACCGTCGGCAAGGGGGAGACCCTGGCCCTGGTCGGCGAGTCCGGTTCGGGCAAATCGGTCACCGCCTATGCGCTGCTCGGGCTGCTCGATGCCGCCGGGCGTGTGACCGGTGGCAGCGCGAGCTTCGAGGGCGATGACCTGCTGCGCGCCTCGCCGCGAGAGCTTGCCTCGATCCGCGGCCGGCGCGTCGGGATGATCTTCCAGAATCCGCGCGCCGCCCTGAACCCGATCCGCCCGATCGGACGGCAGATCGCCGACGTGCTGCGCCGCCATGCCGGGCTTGGGCCCCGCGCGGCCAAGGCGGCGGCGGTGGAGAAGCTGCGCGAGGTGGGTATCCCCGATCCCGCCCGGCGCGCGGCGGCGTATCCGTTCGAGCTGTCGGGCGGCATGTGCCAGCGCGTGATGATCGCCATCGCCGTGGCGGCCAGTCCGGCGCTGCTGATCGCCGACGAGCCCACCACGGGCCTCGATGTCACCACCCAGGCGGTGGCGATGGACATCATGGCCCGGCTGGCCGCGGAGAACGGGATGGGCACCATCCTGATCACCCACGATTTGGCGCTGGCCGCCGAGCGCAGCCAGCGTATCGCGGTGATGCATGCCGGGCACATCGTGGAGGATGCGCCGACCGCGGAGCTGCTGGCCCATCCGCGCCATCCCTACACGCGCGGCCTGCTGGCGGCGACGCCGACCGCGGCGGGAACGCTCGACGATCTGCACTCCGTACCCGGCGGCTTGCCGGACCTGCGCCGGGCGGACCTGCCGCCCTGCCGCTACGCGGAACGCTGTGAGCGCCGGGTGCCAGGCTGCGACGATCCGCTGGCATGGCGCGAACTGACGCCGGGGCACCTCGTTGCCTGCTGGAACCCGGCATGACGCAGGATAGAGAAGTGGAGCATCCGCCGCTGCTGGACGTGGCGGAGCTTTGCAAGCGCTTTCCGATCGGCCGGCGCTCCTGGCGCAAGGGCACTCCGGCGCCGATGGTGCATGCCGTCGATGACGTCAGCCTGGTGGTGCAGCGCGGTGAGACGCTGGGGCTGGTCGGCGAGTCCGGCTGCGGTAAATCCACCTTGGCGCGGCTGCTCGCCCGGTTGTCCGACGCGACCGAGGGCTCGATCCGCTTCGCGGGACGGGAGTTGACCGAGCTGCCGGCATCGAAATTCGCCCGCGATCCGGACCGGGCGCGCATCCAGATTGTGTTCCAGGATGCCGGCGAGAGCATCAATCCGCGCTTCACGGCCTATGACGCGATTGCCGACGCGCTGCATCACCTGAAGGGGTTCAGCGGATCGGCGCTGCGGGCGCAGGTGGACGAGGCCGCGGAGCTATGCGGCCTGCCGCTGGCGCTGTGGGAGCGCTTCCCGCACCAGCTGTCCGGCGGCCAGCGCGCGCGGGTGGGCATCGCGCGGGCGATCGCGTTGCGGCCGGAACTTCTGATCCTGGATGAGCCGACCGCGGCGCTGGACGTATCGGTTCAGGTGACGATACTGAAACTATTAGAACGGCTGAAAACGCAGCTTGGAATCAGCTACATCTTCGTCAGCCACGATCTGAACGTGGTTCGGCTGCTGTGCGACCGGGTGGTGGTGATGTATCTCGGGCGGATCGTCGAGGTTGGGCCCGCGCAGGCGGTGTTCGATGCGCCGCTGCATCCGTACACGCGCGGTCTGGTGGCGGCGGTGCCGCGGTTGGACGGGGTCCGCTCGGCCACGCCCAGGCTCAGCGGTGACCCGCGCAGCCCGATCGATCCCGACCCGAATGCGTGCCGCTTTCATGGCCGCTGCCCGATCGGAACCGATCGCTGCACAGCGGCGATGCCAGCGCTGCGATCGTTCCCCGATCGGCGCGAGGTGGCCTGCCATTTTGCGGTGGAAGGCTGATCAGGAGGCGATTGCGGCCTTTCGAGGCAGGGCCACGGTGCCGCCGCCGAGCACGGACAGTTCCCCATCCTGGTTGCGCGCCTCCTGCTCGATATCCACCAGCCAGCGGCCGGCTTCCTCGCGTAGGCCCGTCACCTGGCCGGAAATGAACAGCAGGTCGCCTTCGGGGTTATGGCGGCGGATCTTGCAATGCGCGCGTACCAGAAATCCGTCATCGCCCATCCAGTTGGTCAGATGGTGGGTGAGCCAGGAGCAGCGTTCGGGGCCGTAATCGTACGCGCCGGGCGCGCCGACCATCAGCGCCATGTCCTGCTCCCAGTGCACCCGCTCCGGGCAGTCCGGAATGTTGAAACGGTTGCGGATGCCCAGGCCCGGATGGCGGCTGGTCTGTTTCCAGGCCAGCTTGTTGGCCCGGATGTAGAGCCCTCCCCAGCCCTGCGCGTAGGCGATGAAGCCGGTCACGGTCATCGGTCCCTTGGCCATGATCGGCAGCTTGTCTCCGACACGGACATCTTCCCAGTAACGGGGGGTCGCGCCGCGGATTTCCTCGGCAGCATACAGATCGAAGACCTGGTCGAGTTCCGCATCGGTATAGCGCCGTTGCGGCTTGTCCTTCAGGTAGGTGTATTTGGTGCCGGCCTCACGGGCTTGGTCGCGGTCTGTACGGAAGCACCAGCTTTCCGCCTCGGCCAGTTTGCTGCCGTCGTCGCCGTAGAAATTGACGTGATAGACCTGCTGGATGGCCCGGCCGGCGAAGCGCGTCTCGTGCTCGATCAGGTCGGCGAGCCAGGCCTCGGTATGCACCTCCTCGTTTCGTTTCAGCCAGCGATGCCAGGTCCAGTCCGCCCCGGCCCACATCGCATGCACGCCGGCCAATCCGCCGACATAGCCGGAGATGATCCGGTTGGTCGCGAACAGGAAGCTCGGCAGCGCGACAATCCCGCCATGGCGGGTCGTCGCGGCATAGGCGGGATCGCACCAGAGCGGGTTATCGTCCCCGATGCCGTGCGCGTAATGGCGGATGTTGTCGCGAGTTGCCTCATGGCACCAGGGTTCCAGTGTGTCCTCGATCTTGCGCCCGATACGGGCGCGCAGATCGCCCATGGCGCTGTCGGTGATCCTGGGAAATAATCTTGTGCCTGTTTCGGACATCGTGTTTGCCTGACTGAAAAGGAATGAAGTTAGGAAGCCGCCGCCTGTTCGCGCAGGGCCTTGCGATTGACCTTGCCGGCTGGCGTTTTGGGAAGCTCCGTCACGAACGCGATCTCGCGCGGGTATTCATGTTGGCTGAGCCGGGTGCGCACCAGATCCTGTAGCTCGCGCGAGAAGGCTGCGTCCCCTGGGCGGTCGCTGACGATGAAGGCCTTGACGATCTGGCCGCGCAGTCCATCCGGCACGCCGATTGCCGCCGCTTCTCGCACCTGGCCGTGCTTCAGCAGGGCATCCTCGATCTCCACGGCGCTCATGGTCCAGCCGGCGGATATGATCACGTCATCGGCACGGCCGGCGTGGTAGAAATATCCGTCCGCGTCCATCCGACCGAGGTCCTTGGTGGCGATCCAGGCATCGCGACGACGCAGCTTGATCTCGCCGATCTCCTCAGGACCGCACACACGTCCATCCGGCGCGTGAATTTCCACATGCACGCCCGGCACCGGTTTGCCGAGCGAGCCCGACTTCACCTTGAAATCCGGAGCGCCCGGATAGTTCACCAGCAGCACGCCAACCTCCGTGGTGCCGTACATGCTGCAGACGGGAACATGATAAATTGCCTCGATGAATTCCTGGGTGGCGCTGTCCATCGGCTCGCCGGTGAAGGATAGTTTCTCGATGCAATGGGAAAACTCGCCAGCCTTTCCGCTGGCCTTGATCATCCGGTAGTGAGTCGCTGCGGCCGACAGGTTGGTGATCCGGTAATCCTGCATCGCGCGCAGCAGCCGAACCGCATCGAACTTCCCGGCATAGGCGGATGTCTCTACTCCAAGCGCCAGCGGTGCGAGGGTTCCGTGCCAGAGCCCGTGCCCCCACGCCGGCGACGACGGGCACATGTAACGATCCCCGGGGCGTATGCCTGTTCCATACAGGGCAGCGATCATCAGCACGACAATGGCGCGGTGCGTGTGTTTCACGGCCTCGGGCATTTCACGGGTAGTGCCGGACGTGTACTGATACACCGCCATGTCGTCGGCACAGGTCGTAACGGGATAGGTTGTGGGTAATCCGGACAGTTCCGCCAACAGCCCTGCCCCGGCGACCAGGATTTCCAACGCGGATATGCCAACCGCCAAACCCACGTGCGCGGCATCGGTCAC
>CAINEA010000874.1 GCA_903847525.1 uncultured Acetobacteraceae bacterium
ATCCCGAACGGGGTGGATACCGCGGCATTCACACCGGACCCCGCGCCCGGGCTGCGGGATGCGGAGCGTGCGCGGCTGAGGATCGGGAACGGCGTGATGTTCCTGGCAGCGGCCTATAATCTGCGCCTGAAGGGGATCGATACGGCGATGCGCGCGCTGGCGGTGCTGCTGCGGCAGGGCCACGATGCGTGCCTGGTGGTGGCCGGTGGGGTGGCCGGCACGTGGTGGCTACGGTTGGCCGACCAACTCGGGATTTCCGGGCGGGTGATATTCTGCGGCCCGGTGGCCAACCCGACCGGGCTGTTCGCGGCGGCGGATGCCTATGTGCAGCCAACGCGCTGGGATGCGTGCAGCCTGGCGACCGTGGAGGGCATGGCGAGCGGCCTTCCGGTGATTACCACCGCAACCAATGGCGCGTCGGAGCTGATCGAGGATGGGCGAACCGGCTTTGTGCTGGCCGACCCGGAGGATGTGACGGCGCTGGCCGGCCGGATGGGCGAGTTAATGGACGCCGGAACGCGCCGGCGGATCGGCACGGCGGCGCGCGCGGCATCGCTGCGATATGATATCCGCGACAATCTGCGCGCGGTGGAAGCGGTGCTGGCCGAGGCGGCACGGGCGCGCGGTCGGGGCTGAATGGCAGCGCCGCCGATCAGCGTGATTATGCCGGTGCGCAATGGCGCCACCTTCCTGGCGGAGGCGGTCGACAGCATCCTGGCGCAGACCGAGCCGGATTTCGAATTCCTGATCGCCGATGACGGGTCGGATGACGAAACACCGGAACTGCTGGCGGGCTACGCGGCCCGAGACCCCCGTATCCGCGTGCTGGCCAGGCCGCGCCGGGGATTGGTGGCGACGTTGAACCTTCTGCTGACCGAAGCGCGCGGAAGCCTGCTGGCGCGCATGGACGCGGACGACGTCGCCCTGCCGGAGCGGCTGGCCCGCCAATCCCGGGCGATGGCGGAGCGGCAGGAACGGGCTCTGCTGGGCAGCGCCTTCGCCGTGATCGACCAGGCGGGGCGCGAACTGCGCCGGCCGGGGATTGTTTCCGACAGTGCGGAGATCGCCGCGCGCCTGGTGCAGGCGAACTGCCTGGCGCACCCAAGCGTGATGATGCGGCGCGAGCCGGTGTTGCAGGCCGGCGGCTACCGCGCGGCGTTTCGCCATGCCGAGGACTATGATCTGTGGCTGCGACTGGCCGAGCGACATGAAATCGCAGCGCTGGATGAGGTGCTGCTGCACTACCGGGAACATACGGGACAGGTCAGCGTGCGGGATGTCGAGCAGCGTATCCTGTCCGAGCTTGGCGCGGCGGCCGCGGCGCGGGCGCGGCGGGCCGGGCGGGGCGATCCGGCGGAAAACATGGGCGCCGGGCTCGCGGACCGCGACCTGCTGCGCCGGGCCGGCATGGCGGATGGCGAGATCGACGCCGCGATCATTGGCCGGGGCATGGGTGCGGCGCATGATGCCCACGCAGCGGGAAATCCTGCGGCGCTCCGGTCCGCGCTAGGGCTTGTGCTGCGACAGCGCGGCCTGCGCGCGCACACCCGGCTGCACGCCCGGCTTATGCTGCTGCGCAGCCATCTGGTCGATCGCGGCGAAGATCCGGGCGGCCGCCTCGGGCCATGACGGGTGGGCGAAGCCCTGGACGATGCGATCGCGGTGTTGCTGGCGGATATCCGGATGATCGATCCAGTCGCGCAGCGCGATGAACCAGGCATCCTCGTCCAGCGGGTCGAGGCTGGGGCCCAGACCCGCCATGGTCTCGGGAATGGAGCCGCCAGTGGAGCCGATGACCGGGCAGGCATTGGCGAACGCCTCGATGATCGGCAGGCCGAAACCTTCGTAGACCGACGGATAGACGCTGAAAGCGGCGCGGCGATACAGCGCCGTGACAGTCGTATCGTCCGCGTTGGCGAGATGCAGCACCGAGCCGGCGAAGCGGACGGGATCGGCCAGCGCGGACAAGGTATCCTCCACCATCCAGCCGGGCCGGCCGACGATCACCAGGCGAAAGTCCGCCCGCTGCACCACGCCTTCGGCCAGCAAGCGGACCCAGACCCGCAGCAGCATGGCGTGGCCCTTGCGCGGCTCGATGGTGCTGACGAAAACGACGAAACGATCCGGCTGCAGTCCAGCCGGCAAGGGTGGGAGCGTTCGGGGCGGAGCAGGCTCGTAGCCGAGCGGCACTACGGCGATCCGGGCAGGCGGGACGATGCCGGTGGCGGCGCAGAGTTCGCGCACATCCGTGGCGATGCGATCGGCGGTAACCATCACCAGATCGGCGATCGGCAGCATACGCTACCAATGACGGCGGAACGGCTCGCGGTCCTGTGGCTTGAAGAACTGCGGGAACAGCAGCGGAATCAGGTCGAAGCACAGCACGGCGATCGACACGCCGTGCCGGGCACGCAGATCGGCCAGCACCGCAACGTCCTTGTGCAGCCAATCGGTGCCGGCGCAGACAAGAATATCGCCTGGCTCCGGCTCGATGGCCGGGCCAAGCGCCAGGTCGGGCGGTACCAGCGCCAGACGTTGCCCATTGGCGGCCGCGAACGGGTACTCATGCCGCCTTCCGGCGAGCACCAGGCGTTGCAATTGGTGGGCAGCGATCCGGCCGGCTCGGCTGGGCGACGTGAGGCGCCAACGTTCGAGCGCCTGCATCATCGGACCGCGCGAAGGCAGCCAGGGACGCGGGCGCTTCCAGGTGCCGAAGGCCCCGGCCTCGATCGCCCCGTGCCAGCCGAGCACGGTTTCTTGCCAGCGCGGCTGCAAAGCGCGGAACTGCCCGATGCGCGGGTCGTAGAACGACAACACGGTATCGCTCCGATGCGCCTCGGCGAAGACGGCCAATTCCCGCTCCACCCGCACGATGCCGACCGCCGGCCCGACCCAGCGGGCGATGGAGGAGACATCGACGATCAGGCGGCGTGGCCGCTCAGCCATGGGCGGGCTGCCCCCGCGCCTCACACCACACCGCGAGAAGATCGGTAAAACTGCGCTCCCAGGAAAATTCCGCGGCGCGGGCAAGTCCGGCTTGTTGCCAGCGTTCGCGGGCCTGAGGGTCCTCGATCAGCAGGCGCAGGCCATCGCGGATGGCATCGTGGTCCCGCGGGTCCACCCGCAATGCGCCGTTGCCGGCGGTCTCGCCGGTGGCGGTGGTGGCGGAGGCCAGCACCGCCGCGCCGCTGGCCATCGCCTCCACCACCGGCAGGCCGAACCCCTCGTAGAAACTGACGAAGGCGAAGGCGGCGCTGCGCGCCATCAGCGCCACCAGTTGCTCGTCCGGCACATAGCCGAGCAGGCGCAACTCGCCGCTGGCGATTGAGGATTGCACATTCAGGAGCACCCGCCCCCAGCCGGCTCCGCCGGCGATGACCAGCGGGGTGCGTTCGCGCAGGCCGACCGGCAGGCTGCGATAGGCGGCGAGCAGGCCATCGAAATTCTTGCGCGGTTCCAGGGTGGAGACCGAGAAAATATAGCTCTGGTCTGCAAGACCGTATTGCCGCAGGACAGGCGCGGCCTGTAGGGGCGTACAGGGCTGGAACAGGGCGGAGGCGGCTTCGCGGACTACCCGAATGCGCGCCGGATCGATGCCCAGCTCACGGTTCATCTCGCGCGCGGTAAAATCCGACACGGCGACGAAGCTCGCCGCGTCGCGCATGGCCCTCGGCAGGTTGCGCTCGATCCAGCGGATCCGTTCCGGCGGGTGCATTTCCGGCGATGCCCGCCAGGCGAGATCGTTCACCGTCACCACGGTCGGGCCATCGTATGGGTACGGGATCATGTTCGGCTCGTGATAGACCATCGCACTGCCCACTTCCCGGCGCAGCGAGCGCGCGCGCAGGCGGTTGCGGGCGTGGCGCAGCGGCGAGAATTCCCCGAGTTCCAACTTTCCCCGATGCAGCATCTGGCGGAACGAGATGCCACAGCCGGCCAACGGCGCCAGAGGCTGGCAGGTTTGCGACAGCCGGCCTTGCAGCCACTCGCGCGAATGCGAACGCCCGCCGGCCAGCAGGGCGAAGCCGTCGACAGCGGGGCTGATGTCCAATTGGCGGGCGATCTCGACGGTCAGGCGGCCTATGCCCGAACGCTGGGACAGGAGTGAATCCGCCCCCAGCAGCACGGTAAGCGGCTCGTTCGAAGTGTCCACCAAGTTTCCTAGTTATCGGCGTGCGGCAGCGGAGTATGGCCCCGGCATTCGCACCGTGACAACGCCACTCCCGGCTTAGCCCCGCCGGCGGCACAGCGTCACCACAATGATGGCGGCGATGGCGGCCAGCAGGAGTTCCACCAGATAGCGCCGGTGCGGGCGGGAGGGCGGCGGCTGCGTGCGCCGCCATATCTCGACCCGGGCCGGGTAGGCCGGAACGTCCGCACTCGCCTCCAGAACAAAGCCCGGCGGGGTTCGGAACGCGTCGCGTACACCGTCCAGGGCGACGGGCGCGTCGGCCAGGGCCGGAATGGCATAGGGCGGCGGCGCTACGATGAACGCCACCCGATCGACCGGCGCGGTATCCAGGAATTCGGTTACGATGCCAACGATCTGGTCGTGCGATTCGGCGAAGGCGATGGCGGGCTGCTCGACCCGGACGCGGCAATCGCACTGTTCCTGCAGCGTCCAGGCGAACAGGTCGGACTTGCCGAAGCCGGCCGCGATGCCGGCCGCGCGATCACCTTGAAGCAGCGGCAGGTAGGCGGCGGCGAGATCGAGATCGCGCGGAGCCGACGGCCGGCGGATGGCGACATCGTTGGCCAACGGCGGGAGGGGCAGCGCGAGGGCGGCGATCAACGGGGTTGCGATCGCCACGGCAGCAAACCCAGCGCCGGCCCGCGGGCCGATAACCCGTGACGCGGCCTGGGCCAGCATCGCGACCCCGGCGCCGGCGCAGACCCAGATCGCGAACAGCCAGGTCGCCTGGAAGCGCCATTGCTGCTGCGGATGCAGCACCACCGCGGCGGTTGCGAGCATCGCCAGCGCGGCGACCACGCGGCCGCCCTGGTGATCGCGCAAGGATTGCCAAAGGCCCGGTAGCGCGGCCAGCAACACCGCCACGCCAAGCCAGTTGGCGGCGTGGAAGCCGCCGGCAAAGCCGAGCCATTGCCGCCAGACCGCCGCGGCGGGGTCATAGCTGCGCGACGCGCCGAAATGGGTGGGACCGACGAACCAGAGAAACACGTAGAGCATCTGCGGCAGCAGGAACCACGCCGCGATC
>CAINEA010000875.1 GCA_903847525.1 uncultured Acetobacteraceae bacterium
ATCGGCGACGCCCCCAGCTACACGGCTGCTGGTGGTCTGGTCTATGATGACGGCATGTTCTTTGGATCGTTCCTGACGAAATTTGTCGGCGACGCATACGGCAGCGGTGGCCAGCAGCTGGCCTCCGCCACGCTCAATCCAAGCCTGAATCACATCGGTGGGTGGAACTCGACCGACCTCGTGATGGGTATCCGCACCGACGTGCTCAAGAAGATGGGCTTCGGCGAAAGCGCCGAGGTCAAGTTCGGTGTCAACAACATGTTTGACAACCGCAACATCACTGCCATCGGCGGCACCCCATCCGGGCTGACCGCTGCCGCCGCGACATCGCTGACCTATTCGTTCATGCCGTCGCGGACCATCTTTGCCGGTGCGAAGATCAACTTCTGATCTTTCAAGAAAACACAAGTGACATTGGGCGGACCGGGATCATTTCCCGGTCCGTCAGATTTAGAAGGGTAAGCATGGAAAGCCTGAGCCTCTCTCCCGTCGGTTTGTTTCTGCAGGCTGGCCCTGTCGGCAAGACGGTCATCATCCTGCTGGGCATTGCGTCGATCTGGTGCTGGTATCAGATCTTCGACGGATGCATCGGGCTTGTCCGCCTTGGTGGATCGCTGCGACGCGCACGTAACAACCGCGGTGGCGGGCTTCTGGATGGCGTGGTCCAGGCAGGGGTCATCGCCGGGCGGGAACGGTTTGGTGACGAGAGCACTGGCGACATTCGCCAGCGCATGATTGAAGCCATGAATCGTGAAGCGCGCCGTGTCATTTCCAACATCGAAGGCGGCCTCCCAAACCTCGCCGTCATCGCATCGGTTGCGCCGTTCGTGGGCCTGTTCGGGACGGTCTGGGGCATCATGGCGAGCTTCACCGCGATCGCCGATGCAAACGACACAAGCCTGGCTGTGGTGGCGCCCGGCATTGCCGAGGCTCTCGCAACGACGGCCTTTGGTCTTGCGGCTGCGATTCCGGCTTCGATCGCCTATAGCCGCCTTGGGTCCGCATTTGCAGCCAAGGCCGTCGACGTCAGCAACTATATCGAAGAGGAAGCACTGGCCCTGCTGCGCGGCACTCCCCCGGCGGAGGCTGGCTGATGGCCTTCTCGGCTCAGAACCACGGACCGGGGCTGCACCGGCCGCTTGCGGAAATCAATGTGACGCCGCTCGTTGACGTCATGCTGGTGCTTCTGATCGTCTTCATGATCACCGCACCCATGTTGACGACCGGTCTCAAGATGGACCTGCCGCAGGCCAAGTCTGCAGTCGTGATCAAGCCAAAGCCGCCACTGGTGATTTCGATCTCAAAGGACGGCAAGTTCGCGGTCGATGCAGACGAGATCACGTCCGAAAGCATCCTGGCTGTCGTTCAGACGCGAATGGAAGGCGACAACAAGAGGGTCATCCAGATCCGCGCTGATCGCGCGGGATCCTATGGCCCGGTGATAGAGCTGGTCGACCGTCTGGTGGCCAATGGCTTTACGCATGTTGCGCTTATCTCCGATCCGAAATCCCGTGCAGCCGGGAAGCCTTTGGCCAATGCCGCCGCCTCACCAGCTCCAACTCCTTAGAGGTTAGAAATGTCCAATTTCGGTCGTCCGATTTGGTCCGTTCTCCTGCGGGGGACGTTCCTG
>CAINEA010000876.1 GCA_903847525.1 uncultured Acetobacteraceae bacterium
CACCACCACCCATGCGGCCGATGGGCCGTGGGGAATGCCGGGACGCGGCTACTCGGCCGGCGCGGCGACCCGGGCGCGGCGGGCCAGCATGGCGGCGCGGGCGTTTTCCCGGCGCTGATCGAAGCGGGGAACGCGTTTGCGGGTGTTGGGGAGGACGACGTTGTCGGCTTGGCCCGGGTTTTTCTGCGCGCCGGACCAGCCGCCTTCGCTGATGTCGAAGATCACGCCGGCCGGATCGGTGTATTTGATCTCGAAGCCGCCCTGGGTGCGTGGGTCGCCCATGATCCAGGTCGCCCCGGCGCCGGTCGCGGCATCGCCGGAGGCGACGGCGTTGTCCACCCAGAACCCCAGATGGTGCAGGCCGACGAAATCCTTGCCGGTGCCCTGTGCGGCCTCGTCGCTCTTGAAGTGCAGAAGGGCCAGGTTGACCACGCCGTCGGTGAGGAACACGCCTTCGGCCAGGTGACCGTCGGTTTCGCCGAGTTCTTCCAGGCCGAAGGCGGCCTTGTAGAACTCCGCGGCTTCCCAGGGATCGGCGACGCTGATGGCGATGTGGCGCAGCTTGCCTTTGGGCGATGCGGTCATGGCTTGGGGCTCCCCTCGGTTCTCGTTCTCGGCGTTTCGGGCAGTCTAGCCGCCGCTGTGCCGGTACTTCCAGCAGATTGACCGCACCGGTGAGCACGTTAACGTTCCGGGCAGAAACCCAGGGATGGAGCCAGACCATGATTATCGAAATGCGCACCTATCAGTTGAAGCCGGGCACCGTGCCCAAGTTCCTGGAAGCGTTTTCCGCGGCACTGCCGATCCGGGAAAAGCACTCCAAGCTCGGGGGGTTCTTCTACACGGAAGTCGGTGCGCTCAATCAGGTGATCCATATCTGGCCGTACGAGTCGTTCGAGGCCCGCGTGGCAGCCCGCGCCGCCGCGACGAAAGAGCCCGGCTGGCCGCCGGCGACGCGTGAGTTCACGGTGGAGCAGAAGAGCGAGATCTTTCTGCCCGCCCCGTTCTCCCCGAAGCTGGAGCCCCGCGCTTTGGGCAGCATCTATGAAATCCGCAGCTATACCCTGGCTCCGGGCGCCGTGCCGGGGATGATCGATCGCTGGGCGGCGAAGATCGACGAGCGGGTGAAACTCTCGCCGCTGGTCGCGGCCTGGTATTCGGAGATCGGCGGCTTGAACAAATGGGTGCATATCTGGGCCTATAAGGATGCGGCCGAGCGGCAGGCGATCCGTGCCGAAGCCGTGGCACGCGGCATCTGGCCGCCCGGCTCGCCAGAAGGCACTTTGATGAAGATGGAGACCATGCGGGTGGTGCCGGCGGCGTTTTCGCCGCTAAAATAGGTCTCGGGAACAGGCGCGCCATGCGCTTTAGCCAAGAGGAGCGAATGGCGTCGCCATGACCGAGACAAGCACCGACGACCGGATAGCCCAGATTCACCATCTGCTGGACGGCAGGGCGGACGGGCAGTACGGGCTGCACGACATCACCCAGCGCCAGCACGCGCTGCAGGGAGCGATGTTCGCCGAGCGGGACGGCCAGACGGCCGCCCTGATCGCCGCGGTGCTGCTGCACGATGTCGGGCACCTGGTCCATGATCTGGGCGAGAACCCGGCCGAGCATGGGATCGATGACCGGCATGAGGAGGTTGGCTACAATTTCCTGGTGAAATGGTTCGGCCCGGAAGTGACTGAGCCGGTGCGCCTGCATGTGGCGGCCAAGCGCTTCCTGTGTGCGACCGAGGCGGATTATTTCGGCAAGCTGTCGAAGGATTCCATCCTCAGCCTGTCCTTGCAGGGCGGGCCGATGTCGGATGCGGAGGTCGCCGATTTCCGTGCGCAGCCGCATTGGCAGGCGGCGGTGCAGCTTCGCCGCTATGACGAGATGGCGAAGGTGAAGGACCTGGCCACCCCGCCGGCGGCGCATTTCCTGCCGTTCGTGGCGTCCTG
Source organism: uncultured Acetobacteraceae bacterium (assembly GCA_903847525.1). Classification (GTDB taxonomy): domain Bacteria; phylum Pseudomonadota; class Alphaproteobacteria; order Acetobacterales; family Acetobacteraceae; genus PALSA-911. The sequence goes on from CAINEA010000876.1 coordinate 1,947, forward strand.
CCTGAAACCGGAGAGCTAATGACCGCAGCCATCGACCGGCGCAGCTCCGTCTGCCCGCATGATTGCCCGTCCACCTGCGCGCTGGAGGTGGAGGTGCTGGACGGCAACCGTATCGGGCGCGTGCATGGCGCGGCGGCGAACAGCTACACCGCCGGGGTGATCTGCGCGAAGGTCGCGCGCTACGCCGACCGCATCCACCACCCGGACCGGCTGACCCAGCCGCTGATGCGGAGCGGGCCGAAGGGCTCCGGCCAGTTCCGCGAGATCACATGGGACGAGGCGCTGGACCGGACGGCGGCGGCGTTTATCGACGTGGCCGAGACACACGGCAGCGAGGCGGTCTGGCCCTACTATTACGCCGGCACCATGGGCCTGGTGCAGCGCGACGGCATCAACCGGCTGCGCCATGCGATGCGCTATTCGCGCCAGCAGAACACGATCTGCACCGCGCTGTGCGAGGCCGGCTGGATGGCGGGGGTGGGGCGCTTTACCGGGCCGGACCCGCGCGAGATGGCGAAATCCGACCTGGTCGTGGTGTGGGGCGGCAATCCCGTTTCCACCCAGGTGAACGTAATGGTGCACATCACCCATGCCCGCAAGGAACGCGGCGCGAAGCTGGTGGTGATCGATCCCTATCGCACCGGCACGGCGCAGCACGCGGACATGCACCTGGCGTTGCGCCCCGGCACCGACGGCGCGCTGGCCTGCGCGGTGATGCACATCGCGTTTCGCGACGGCCATGCCGACCGCGCCTATATGGCACAGTACAGCGACGTGCCGGCCGAGCTGGAAGCGCATCTGCGAAGCCGCGGGCCGGAATGGGCGTCGGCGATCACCGGGCTGACGGTGGCGGAGATCGAGGCGTTCGCGCGGCTGTACTGCGCGACCGAGCGCGCCTATATCCGCACCGGCTACGGGTTCACCCGCATGCGCAACGGCGCGGCTGCGCTGCACGCGGTGACGTGCCTGCCGACCGTGACCGGCAAGTGGCGCCACGAGGGCGGCGGCGCGTTCTGGAACAATCGCGGCATCTATAACTGGAACAAATCCCTGGTCGAGGGCTGGGATTTGCGCGATCCCACGACCCGCGTGCTGGACATGAGCCGCATCGGCAGCGTGCTGACCGGGGTTCGCGAGGCGCTGGGGAGCGGCCCGCAGGTGCATGCGCTGCTGGTGCAGAACACCAACCCCGTGACCGTGGCGCCGGACAGCAATCGCGTGCGCCGCGGCTTCCTGCGCGAGGATCTGTTCACCTGCGTGCATGAACAGTTCATGACGGATACCGCGCTGCTCGCCGATATCGTTCTGCCCGCAACGATGTTCATGGAGCATGACGACGTCTATCAGGCCGGCGGGCACAGCCATATCCAGATCGGGCCGAAGCTGATCGAGCCGCCGGGCACCTGCCGATCCAACCATGAGGTGCACCAGGGTCTGGCCCGCCGCCTGGGCGCCGTGCATCCCGGGTTCGCCATGAGCGCGATGGAACTGGTCGATCAGATGCTGACCTCATCCGGCTGGCCGAACGCCGCCACGGTGCTGGAACGGCGCTGGGTGGACGTGCAGCCGAAGTTCGACGATGCCCACTTCCTCAATGGCTTCGGCCATCCGGACAAGAAGTTTCACTTCGCGCCGGATTGGAGCCGCATCGGACCGGATCATGCCCGGATGCCGAAGCTGCCGGATCATTTCGCCATTATCGACGACGCCGCGCCCAGCCGGCCGTTCCGCATGGTTACGGCACCCGCGCGCAGCTTCCTGAACACCAGCTTCACGGAAGTCCCCCAGTCGCAAAAGCGCGAACATCGGCCCACCGCCATGATCCATCCCGACGACGCCGCCAGGCTCGGCCTGGAAGACGGCGATAGGGTGCGGCTGGGCAATGAACGCGGCGAAGTGGTCGTGCATGCCCATGTCATCGGCGGCATGCAGCCCGGCGTGATCATCGTGGAAAGCGTGTGGCCGAACGCCGCGTTCGAAGGCGGTATCGGCATCAATGCCCTGACCAGCGACGAACCGGCCCCGCCCATGGGCGGCGCGGTGTTCCACGACACGTCCGTCTGGCTGCGCGCCGAGGCGGCGGTCCTGGCGGATGCGGCTGAGTAAGAAAGCGGGCATCGAATGGATGTCTCCGATGAGGTCGAGCCGGTGAGATCCCTCCGGGTCTTCGGCAGGGGCCGCGCAGGCCGACAGGCTGTTCGCCTGCCTCACCATCGCAGAGGGTGACGATGCGCATGTCCGTGTATGGTTCACTCGATGCCGAGAAACGCCGTCTGCAGTTTCACATAGCCGCGCAGCAATTCCGGCATCGCCACCATGAAAACAACGCCGATCAGAGGCCCGGCCAGTAAATACGGCACGTGATACTCGCCCCTGATGAAATACAGCGCGTAGCCGCCGAGCATCGCGAACGCGTCATGGGCGAAATTGACCACGCGCATGATGCCGAACAGCAAGGTGAACCCGATGGCGACCAGCACGTAGATCGCGCTCAGGCTGGCGCTGTTCACCAATACCTGGCCGAGCATCGGGAGCGTGAACATGGCGGCTAGCGCTGTTCGGGATTCATCTTCGCCAGCACCGTCTCCTTGACGTTCTTCACCTCGACGATCCAGAACGGCACCAGCAACTGGTGCGCCACGCCGTAATCGGTCATGCCGCCCCAGGCCACCGGGACAATGATCCCGGCATTGAACTCGGCCATTTTCTCAAGCGCGTCGCGCACCGGCGGAACCTCCAGCGAGCCGCCACGGCGGGTCCGCCGACCTGCCAGATCAGGCCCTCGCAGCCGCCCTGGCGCGCCTGCTTGATCATCAGCCCGGCATCGCCCGGGGAGTTCGAGTTGATATCGAATAGATCGACGCCATGGCTGATCATCCGCGTCAGCAGGGGCGTGAATTCCTGCAATCCGCGGTCGAACACCTCGGTCCAGACCTCGAAGCCATTCGCCTCGTACGCCGCCTTCAGGATCGGGATCACCGCCTGGCCGGTTGCGTCGTTCGGTGACAGCAGCCCCACCTTTTTGACCTCGGTGTGCGCCTTGCGCATCCAGGCGACCATGGACGGGCCGAAATCGATCGTCGTGTCGATCACCCAGAAATTGAACGGCGCCTTCTGGTCATTCTTCAGGGTGGCGGTATTGAAGCCGTTGGAGACGAGCAGCACGCCGGCGGCATTGACCTCATCGACCGCCATCTGCACGCCGCGGTTCAGCGCCAGCCCCCAGGCCGTGCCGCCGCCCGATAGCGGGCCGATCGCGCCGAGCTTCAATTCCTCCTGCGCCGGGGCGCCGGGGAGAGCAATGCGGAAGCCAGAATTCGGGAGAACAACACGCTGCGCAGCAGACCGATGGCCACGGCAGCCTCCAGGAGTTTCTGCACAAAGGATGGGCGTGCGATCATGCTGCCAGACGGAATGATTGGATTTCGCGCACGCAGGATCGTCAAACTCCGGCTTTGCCCTTCCTAAGCGCATCCATGTACTGCACACTTGCTCCCTGGCAGCCCGGAGAGTGACCCGATGAATCACATTCCCAACTCTATTCAGGCGCGCGACATCGCCTCGATCGTTCATCCGCAGACGAACCTGGCCCTGCACGAGACGCAGGGGCCGGTGGTGATGGAGCGGGGTGAAGGCATTTATATATTCGATGACGCCGGAGAACGTTATCTCGATGCGGCCGCCGGGCTGTGGTGCGCCTCGCTGGGCTATGCCAGCGAGCGGCTTGCAAAAGTGGCCTACGAGCAGATGCGCAAGATGGGCTATTACCATTTGTACCGACACACATCCCACGCGATCGGCGTGGAACTTGCCGAGCGGCTGTTGCAGATGGCGCCGGTGCCTATGAGCAAGGTGCTGTTCCAGTGTTCGGGGTCGGAGGCGAACGACACGGCGATCAAGCTGGTCTGGTATTATCATTCCGCCATCGGCAAGCCTGGCAAGCGCAAGATCATCGGACGCAAGATGGGCTATCACGGCAGCACCTCGGCCTCGATCAGCGCTTCCGGCAAGCCGGACATGCACGCCGATTTCGGCCTACCGTTTCCGGATTTCCGCCACACCGAATTTCCGCATTGGTACCGTATGCGCGAGGCGGGCGAGAGCGAGGAACAGTTCGCCACCCGCATGGCCGACGCGCTGGAAAAGATGATCCTGCGCGAGGGACCGGAAACCTGCGGCGCCTTCATTGCGGAACCGGTGATGGGTGCCGGCGGCGGGATCGTGCCGCCACGCACCTATTGGCAGAAGATGCAGGCGGTGGTTCGCAAATACGACATGCTGTTTATCGCCGATGAGGTGATCTGCGGTTTCGGGCGCACCGGCAATATGTGGGGCAGCCAGACCTACGATCTGCAGCCGGACATGATCTCTTCCGCCAAGGCGCTGTCGGCCGGCATGCAGCCGATCTCGGCGCTGCTGGTGAATGAGCGCATTTATCAGGCGATGCTGGACGAAAGCCGCAAGCTCGGCGGTTTCGCGCATGGCTTCACCTATGCCGGGCATCCGGTGACCAGCGCCGTCGCGCTGGAAACCCTGAAGATCTATGAGGAGATGGACATGCTGGGCCATGTCCGTTCCGTTGGCCCTTACATGCAGCAGGTCATGGCGGGGTTTCTGGACCATCCGCTGATCGGCGATGTCCGCGGTGTCGGCATGATCGTCGGGCTGGAAATGGTGCGCGACAAGGCGACCGGCGCGGCGTTCGATCCGGCGCTGAAGCTCGGCGCCCGCGTCGACCGGCTGGCGCGCAAGCATGGGCTGATCGCCCGCTCTATCGGCGATCGCGTCGCGTTTTCGCCGCCGCTGATCATTACCGAGACCGAGGTGGATGACATGGCGGCCCGCTTGCGCCGTGCCCTGGACGATGCCTACGCCGAGGTGCGGACACAGTGAGTTAAGCCCGATGCTGCAGATCGCCTTCGACATCGGCGGAACCTTCACGGATTTCGCCGTCTGCGACACGCGCGATGGAAGGGTGCAGATCTGGAAGGTGCCGACGTCCCTGGCGCCGGCCGATGCGGTGATGGCAAGCCTGCAGGAACGGGTGCGCGGCGTGCTGCATGCGACCACGATCGCCACGAACGCGATCCTGGAGCGCAAGGGCAGCCGCACGGCGCTGATCACGACACGCGGGTTTCGCGATATCCTGCTGATCGGCCGGCAGAAGCGCTACGACACCAACAATCTGCATCTGGACAAGCCGGTTCCGCTGGTGGCGCGCGCCGATATTGTGGAAATCACCGAACGCTGCGGCCCCGATGGCGCGGTGCTGACGCCGCTCGACGAGGCGGAGGCGGTGGCGCTGGCGGACCGGATCGCCGAGGGTGGCTATGACGCCGTCGCCGTGGTGCTGCTGCATGCCTATGCCAATGCGGCGCATGAGCAGCGCCTGGCGGAAATCCTGGCGGCGCGCGCGCCGGGCGTGGGGGTGGCGCTGTCCTCGGTTATTTCGCCGAAATTCCGCGAATACGAGCGCACCAGTACCACGGTCGCCAACGCCTATATCCAGCCGCTGGTGAGTTCCTATCTGCGCTCGCTCGGCGGCTCGCTGGATGCGCTCGGGATCGGCGCCGGCATTTCGGTGATGCAATCCAATGGCGGGCTGGTGTCGTCCGAACTGGCGTAGGCCTATCCGGTGCGGATCGTCGAGTCAGGTCCAGCGGCCGGCGTGCTGATGTGCGCGCAGGTCGGCGAGGAGGAAGGTTTCTCCCATGTCATGACCTTCGACATGGGCGGCACCACGGCCAAGCTCAGCGCGATCGACGATGGGCTGCCCGCGGTCACGCCGACCTTCGAGGTGGACGCCGTGAACTACCGCCGCGGCAGCGGGCTGCCGTTGAACGTGACGGCGATCGAATTGCTGGAAATCGGCGCCGGCGGCGGCAGCATCGCGCGCACCGCGATGGGGCTGATCCAGGTCGGGCCGGACAGCGCCGGCGCGCAGCCAGGCCCGATCTGCTATGGACGCGGCGGCGCGGCGCCGACGATCACCGATGCCAATCTGGTGCTGGGGTATCTCAATCCGGGGTACTTCAACGGCGGCGCCATCGGCCTGGATGTCGAGGGTGCCGCGGCGGGGATCGAGCGCTTCATCGCCGGGCCGCTGGGGCTGTCGCTACAGGAAGCGGCCTGGGGCATTCACTCGGTGGCCAATGCGAACATGGAACGGGCGATGCGCATCGTTTCCATCGAGCGCGGCCGCGATCCGCGCCGGTACGCGCTCGTCGCCTTTGGTGGCGCCGGGCCGCTGCATGCCGGGCGGCTGGCGCGGGCGCTGGAAATTCCCCGCGTGATCGTGCCGCGCGGCGCTGGCGTGGGTTCGGCGCTGGGGTTGCTGGTGGCGGAACGAAAATTCGACCTCGGAGCCACGCATATCTTGCGCCTGGAGGGACAGGCAGGCGAGGCGATCGCCGCTGTTTATGCCAGGCTGGAGGCGCAGGTCCTGCAGGAGGTTCGGCGCATGCAGGGGGACGGCGGCATCACCCTTGCCCGCAGCGCCGCGGCCCATCTGGTGGGCCAGGGCTACGAACTGCGCATCGACCTGCCGGACGGGCCGATCGACGCGGCGTACGAGGCGGCCGTGCGCGATGCGTTCCATGCCCGCTATGCCAGGGACTACGGCTACTCCGATCCGGCGACAGTGGTGGACGTGACCGATTGGTCTGTCGTTGCAACCGTTACCG
>CAINEA010000877.1 GCA_903847525.1 uncultured Acetobacteraceae bacterium
GGACCCGCACGCCACCCTTACCGCCGCGATGGTCCGGCGGGCCGACGCGGCGGTGCCGTATCGGACCTATCCGCATGTGGATATGCGCGAGGCCGGCGCCCAGGCGATGCGGCTGTTGCTCGCGCGCATTGCCCGTGGTGCACCCTGGGCCAAAAGCTTCCACCAGCTGGATTTCTGGATTCCGATCACCAGCCAATGCACGCTGATGTCGCCGATGCAGCCGGTGATGACCGAGCGGGCGGCGTTGGCGGAGCGTGCCGGGCTGGCCGAACTCGCCTTCTGCTTCGGGTTTCCCTACGCCGATTTCCCCGATTGCGGTGTCGCGGTCGCGGCCTATGCCGACACACAGGCAGAAGCAGACGCAGCAGCCGAAGGTTTCGCCGCCTATGTCGCGGCGCGGGAGACCGATTTCCTGCAGGGCATCCTCGACGCGCCCGTGGCTGTCAGCGAGGCCATCGCCGCGAGGAGTTCCAGCGGCCCCGTCGTGATCGCCGACACGCAGGACAATCCCGGCGGCGGCGGCCATGGTGATACCACCGGCATCCTCCGGGAACTGGTACGCCAGGGCGCTGAAGGCGCTGTGCTTTGCCTGATCAATGACGCGGAGAGCGCGGCGTCCTGTCACGCGGCCGGGCAGGGGGCGTCCGTGGCCCTGTCGCTCGGCGGTAAGTCGGACGCCACGCCCTTTGCGTGCACCGCCATCGTCCGGAAGGTGACCGATGGCCGCTTCACGCTTACCGGCCCGATGGGGGCGGGCAACCCGGCCGAACTGGGTCCCTGTGCCCTGGTGGAGATCGAGCCTGGCATCCGCGTGGTGATCGTCAGCCGCAAGATGCAGGCCTATGACCAGGCGATCCTGCGCCATGTCGGGATCGAGCCAAAGGAATGCTCGATCCTGGTGCTGAAGTCCTCGGTGCATTTTCGTGCCGATTTCGGGCCGATCGCCTCGCACGTAATCGTCGCCGCCGCACCTGGCCCGGTGGTGGCCGATCCGGCGACACTCACCTTCAGCCATCTGCGGCCGGGGCTGCGGCTGCGTCCGGGTTCCAATCAGCGCGTGACGGCGAACACCTGATTGGCGGTCGGGATCGGCGCCACCGCGCCGTAGCCGGTGCATGCCAGGGCCGCGGCCACCGCGGCATACCCTGCAGCGGCCTCGGCCTCGTCGCCGGCCAGGATGCGGGCCAGAAAGGCGCCGCAGAACGTATCTCCGGCGCCGGTGGCGTCGACCACACCCACCTTGAACGGCGGTACCAGTACCCGCCGGTCCGCCGTCGCGACATAGGCGCCTTCGCCGCCCATCTTGAGCACCACGGTTTTCGGGCCAAGGCGCAGATAGAAATCCAAGATGGTATGGGGTTCGGTCAGCCCGGTCAGGGCCGCTGCGTCCTCCAGCCCCGGGAAGGCGATGTCTGCTTGGGCGATCGCCGCGTGCGTCACCGCCGCCGCGCGGGACGCTGGCCACAGGCGGGGGCGGTAATTGGTGTCGTAGGCCACGGTCACGCCATTGCGCCGGGCGATGTCGATGGCGGCGAACACCGCATCCGCCGCGCTGGTTGAAATCGCCTGGCTGATCCCGGACGCATAAAACATGCGCGCACGCGCGATAGCCGCCTGTGGCACATCTTCAGGTCCGTAAAGGCTCGCCGCGGAAGCGGCTCGGTAGAAAAGAAAATGATGGCCGCGCTCGTCATGGGTAACGAAATAAACCGCCGTCGGATGAGCGGAGGACCGCAGTACCGTGGCGGTATTCACCCCCTCGCGCTGCCATAGCTCCATGAACCGGTCTCCGGCGGGGTCCTCGCCGACCGCGGTGATATAGCCGGTCCGCGCTCCCTGGCGGGAAGCGGCGATCGCGGTATTGGAAGTGTCGCCGCCAAAGCCCTGAAGATAGAGAATTCGCCCATCAGCCTCCGTGGGCTGCTGATTGAATTCCAGCATCGGCTCGCCCATGCAAAGCAGATCCACGCTCACGGCAGCATCACCTGCCGGGCCACGCTCTGGATCGCGTCGCGGTCACCGGCGGCAATTCTTGTCTCGTCCACCAAGGCACCGCCCATCCCCACAAACGCCGCGCCGGCCGCGAGGAAGGCCGGCACATTGCCGGGATCCACACCACCCGTCGGGCAGAACGACACACCCGGAAACACACTGCACAAGGCCTTGATATGTCCCGGTCCGCCGGCAGAGGAGGCTGGGAAGATCTTGACCACGTCCGCCCCGCCGGCCACCGCTGCGCGCACCTCGGTCGGGGTCAGCGCTCCCAGCATCAGCACCGCGCCGGCATCCCGGCAGGGTGTGGACAATTCCGGGTCCACCCAGGGTGCGACGATAAAGCGAGCTCCGGCGGCCAGGCACGCCTCGGCCGTCACCCGGTCCGGCACCGTGCCGGCGCCGATCAGCAGGCCGGGGTCGCCGGCCAGTTCGCGGATCAGTCCGACTGCATGCGGAACCGTCAGGGTGATCTCGAAGATGGAAATGCCGGCATCGCGTAGCCACTGCACTGCCGTGATGGCATGCCGCGTTTCGAGCGTGCGCACCACCGGCACCACCCGCGCACGGCGCAGCCTGTCGATCAAATCCATTGCATCTGCTCCACTTGCGCACCCGAAGCTGCCATGACGGCCCGCCAGGGGATAGGCATTGCCTTACATCTCCGGGCTTGACATCCCCTGAGTAGATCATGCGCCATGCGCACCGACCCAAGGAACGATCAGGAGGACTGCCCCATGCCCGAAGGTATCGCCGCCGCGCCGATGAAGCGCCTGCTTGCCGACGAAATCTCGCCGCCGTCGGTCTACGTCGATGTCGTCGGAATGGATTGGTCGCCGTCCAAGTTCCCGGGCATCGAGACCAAGATGCTCTATGCCGACCCCGCCACAGGAATGGCCACGCTGCTGTTCCGTCTCGCCCCCGGCGCGATCGTGCCGCTGCACGAGCATACCGGCGTCGAGATGACTTATGTGCTGGAAGGCAGCCTCGAGGATGCGGAGGGCAAATGCACTGCCGGTAATTTCGTCTGGCGCCCGGCCGGCAACACCCATGTCGCGGTGGCGCCAAACGGCGCGGTAATCCTCGGCGTGTTCATGAAACCGAACCATTTTGCCGCAGGGCAGAAATTCTTCACTGAAGAAACAGCCAGCTAAGACCGAGTTCTGGCCAAGATCAGGACAGCGTCCCGGCTTCGGCGCTGTCCGCCCAGCTTTCCAGTTGCCGTGCCGTCGCGCCAACCCCCTCGACCCGCTTGCCCAGCACGTCTAGCGCACCGTGATATCGGCCCAGACCTGCCTCCAACGAACTCACGGAGAGTTTCAGCGCGCCGAGCGCCGCTCGCCAGTTCTCCATGGCCACCTCCTGCCCCGCCAGTGCCACATCCAGCCTCGCCAGCGCCATCTCCAGGCGCTTCTGACCATCCAAGACCAATGGTTTCGAACAGTCGGGTCGCACGGAGAAGGGAATAATCTTGGCCTGGCGTTCGGACATTCGGCGCACCCTGGGTCTGGAGAGCACTTAACAAATCATGAATTTCAGCGAAAATCTAGATTGAATCCAAAAATTAGTATGAATTTAACGGACCCCTCCATGCCTCAATCCCCTGATCCACTGGGCGCTGCCACGTGGCCAGCCGGTGGAGCGAGGGGCCGAAGTGCGCCGGCCGGTACCGACGCCATCACCGAAACCGCCACCGAAGCCAAATAGGGCAGGGACTGTGTTAGCAGTACCAGACACCAAAGCCCTGCCTCCATGGTTGCCAGCCGGTGCGCGATCGCCACGCCGGCGATTGCCGCCCAATTGAGCGCCAGCAACGCGGCCTCCTCTCGCGCCATCCACAACCCGGTCACCAATGCCGGTGCGTCGTCCATCTTCGGCGTCCGCAGGAACGGCGCCGAGCGGACCACCAGCCCCTTCCAAACTGCCTTGCCGATCGTATGGCTCAGCGCGAGCCCTGCCAGTGCCGCCCCTAGCCTGTCCACCAGACCGCATTCCACCCGGGCGCGGTACAGCGCCAGGATCTGCGCCAGCTTGAACCCGAACAACCCAATCGATGGCAGCATGAACAGGACGATCGGGAACTCCACCCGCATGGGCGCCACGATCAGACCGACCGACCAGACCAGTCCCACCAGCAGAAAGGCCAAGCCCAGCGCATCGCCCACCCAGGGCAGCCAACCGGTCACGAAATGCCAACGCTGGCCGAGCGTCAGGTCGTGGCAGAACGGCGAAAACAAGGCCCGCCAGTGCCTATGGCTGATCTGCATCGCGCCATAGGCCCAACGAAAGCGCTGACGGCGAAAAGCGGCAAAATCGTCCGGCATGACCCCGCGCCCGAAGCTTTTCGGCGCATAGACCGATCGCCAACCGGCACGAAGCAGGCGCAGGCCCAGCTCGGCATCCTCGGTGATCGTCCATTCGCCCCAGCCACCCGCATCGTCCAACGCCACGCGCCGGATCAGGCTCATGGTACCGTGCTGGATAATCGCGTTGCGCTCGTTGCGGTTGACCATCCCGAGCTGGAAGAACCCCGCATATTCCCAGAACATCAATCGCTTGAACGCTGACGCCGATGCGTCACGGTAATCCTGCGGCGACTGCGCGAAGCCCACCATCGGGTCGTCGAAACAGGGCACCATCGCCGCCAGCCAGTCCGGCGATACGATATAATCGGCATCCAGTACGCCGACGATCTCGGCATCCGTGCTCGTCTGACGGAGTGCGAAATTCAACGCACCGGCCTTGAAGCCGGGATGATCCCCGAGGTGAAAGAAGCGGAACCTGGCTCCCAGCCGGGCGCAATGCTCCGCCACCGGCTGCCAGACTGAGGGGTCGATGGTGTTGTTGTCCACCACGAGCACCTCGAAATCCGGGTAATCCAGCGCGGCCAGACCATCCAGGGTACGACGCACCATCTGCGGAGGCTCGTTGCAGATCGGCACGTGGATCGAGACTTTGGGCATTCTTCTGCCCGATGTCCGCGCGACCGGGGTAATCCGCCGCCGCCAGACCCGGCCCCAGAGTGTCTCCGCCAGGTCGAAGCTGTCGGCCAGCAACAGCACGAGGAGCAGCGCCTGTCCCGCCGCCAGCCCCGCCCACACGATCGAGGCAATGCCAGACAGATACTTCCCGCTCATCGCCAGCAGCACGCAAGCGAGCGCGGCGCAGAACCCCTGGACCATGAGCACAAGCAGCAATTTACCCTGAAATCGTATGTCCGGCCGGCGGGACAGCAACGCCAGCGCAAGGACACCGGCGGCCAGGACGCTGCCCCCGGCCCACATCGGCCATTCCGGCGTCTCCTGCACGGGTCCGGACATTGGCCATTTGGCTCGCCTGTCCAGATCGAGCATTCCCCAGTAGCCCGCCGCCCGCCCCTCGAAACTGGTCTTCCACGGCTGGTCGAACGCCTCCATGACAAAGTAGTCCAGGCCCCGGCGCTGTGCATCGACAAAGAACCGCCGCAGGAACAGCGCCTGATTGACCCGGCTGGCCTTTGCCGCGCCGATCTCCACGCCATTGGATGGCCAGCCGATTTCCCCGATCACGATCGTCTTGCCGGGATAGGCCGCGCGCACCGCGTCCAGCTTCTCCATCACGAAGCGTTCCGCGTCCGCCACTGGCAGCCCCTCCCAATAGGGCAGCAGATGGATGGTGATGACATCCACCGCGCGGACCAAGGCCGGATTGGCAAGCCAAACATGCCAGGGCTCGGCGGTGGATACGGGCAGGCCGAGTTCGCGCTTCACCTGGTGGATTGCGGCGATCAGTTCGATCGGCGTCAAATCCTGGCGCAGCAATGTCTCGTTGCCCACCAGCACGTGATCCACGTTTGGGTGCGCCCGTGCAATCGCCGTCAGCCGCCGCAGTTCCGCGGTATTGGCCGCGGCGTCCCTGCTTAGGGGCCGCGCAGGAATAAGAGATTCGGGTTGGATTTTTCTCGGGTAGAGGATTCCGGCTCGGCTGTGCAGTGGCTACGGTTCGCGGATGATCGACGAGAACGCGATCCGCACGCGATATGCGGCCATCAGAGACC
>CAINEA010000878.1 GCA_903847525.1 uncultured Acetobacteraceae bacterium
CCATATGTTTGACCGGCGCCTTGACCACTTCATCGCGCACGGTTTCGCCGAAACCGTGGAACCGGCGGGCGGCCTCCTGGCTGATCCGCGCGATGGTCGCGGTGGCCAGATTGACTCCGAACAGATCGGCCATCAGCTCCTCCAGACTGTACAGCACGGAGCAATCCGGCGGCCCGTCACGCTGCAAACCGGCGGCTGAAAACGCTCGAAACCGGCGGGGCAAAACGCTCCAATCCGGCACCTGATCACGGAGCAAACCGGCACCTCATCACGGCGTAATCCGGCACCCTTGTCTGGGTCTGGGTCACTGCTGTCCGAACAGTAACGGCGAGTATTGTCCGCGCCCTTTCATTTCGGGAGCGGGTGATGCCCAGGACGAGGACGCAGATGCGACGTATACGGGAAGTTTTGCGGCTAAAATTTGATATGGGGCTGAGTGACACGCGGGTGGCACTTGGCGCGAGGGTAGCGCGTGCGACGGTGCAGGACTATCTGCACCGGGTGGCGGCCACCGGCCTGGATCACGTTCAGCTTCTGGCGCTCGACGACAAGGCATTGGACGAGAAGCTCTTTCCGCCACGTGAGGCGCGCGATACGGCGCGCCCGCTGCCGGATTGGGAGGCGATTGAGCAGCAGCTGCGTGGCCGCGGGGTGACGCTGCGGCTGCTTTGGCTCGAATATCTGGATGGGCAGACGGGTGGCTACCAGTACACCCAGTTCCTGCGCCACTTCCGGGCCTGGCAACGGGCATCGCGCCCGCCGGTGATGCGCCAAGTCCGCCGGGCCGGTGCGGCGCTGGAGGTTGACTACGCCGGGATGACCCTCACGGTGATCGACATGGGCGCGCCACGAGAGGCGCAGATCTTTGTTGCCTGCCTGCCCTGCTCGCAGCTGATTTACGCTGAGGCGAGTTGGTCTCAAGGCCACGAGGATTGGCTGGGTGCGCATGTGCGGGCACTGGCCTGGATCGGCGGTTGCCCGGAGACACTGGTGCCGGACAATCTGAAAAGCGGCGTGACCGACGCGTCCTATCACGACCCGGTGCTGAACCGCAGCTATCACGAGTTGGCGCGCCATTACGCCATTGCCATCGTTCCGGCACGGGTAAGACGCCCGAGAGATAAATCCTCTGTCGAATCCAGCGTCAACCAAGTTGAACGCTGGGTGCTGGCGCCCCTGCGTCATCGTCAGTTGCTCAGTCTGGACGAGGCCAACGCAGCGGTCCTGGAGCATGTTGAGGCGTTCAACAACCGCCCGTTCAGCCCGCCGCGCACGGGCAGCCGGCGCTCGCTATTCGAGGCCATCGAGCGTGTCGCGTTGCAGCCGTTGCCGGCAGAGCCATTTGCCATCGGCCAGTGGCTGATCGCGCGTGTAAACATCGACTATCACATTGTTGTAGATCAACACTACTACTCCGTGCCGCATCGGCTGCTACAAACCAGGGTCGACGTGTTCCTCACCGCGACCGCGGTCAGCGTGTTCGCCAAGGGCGAGCGCGTCGCCAGTCACCCACGCAGCTCGCGGCCGGCGGCGCACACGACTGTAGCCGAGCACATGCCCCCCGCGCACCAGGCGATGGCGCGCCGCACACCGGATCGTCTGCGCGAGGAGGCGGTAAGTCTCGGTGTGGCGATCGGCACCTATGTCGATCGGCTGCTCAGCGCCCGCGAGCATCCCGAGCAGGGCATCCGGGCCTGCCTGGGCGTGCTGCGCCAGGGCAAGACCTACGGCGCGGCGCGGCTGGAACTTGCCTGCGAGCGGGCGTTGGCCGCCGGCGCGCTGTCATCGCGCTACGTCGAGCAGCTACTCCGCGCGGATCGGCGCCAGCCCTTTCTCGGCGCCGCGTCTGACGACGGCCTTGGTGAACACGTCAACGTCCGAGGCGCCAAATATTATGTCAACTGAGGAGAAAACCATGCTGCATCAAACTGTTGAAAAGCTCCGTACCCTGCGCTTGAGCGGTATGGCGCGCGCACTCGAGGCGCAATTGACGCAAGCCGACATCGCCCGGCTCAGCTTCGACGAACGCCTCGCGATGCTGGTCGATCGGGAAGAGATCGACCGCCATAACGCCGCTCTAGCCCAGCGCCTTCGCCTGGCACGATTACGGGAGGCCGCTTGCCTCGAAGATATCGACTACCGCAAACCGCGCGGCTTGGATCGATCCCTGCTGCGCAGCCTGGCAGCCGGTCGGTGGTTGGCGGAGCACAACAACGTGCTGGTGCTCGGCAAGACCGGCACAGGCAAGAGTTTCATCGCGTGCGCTCTGGGTAATCAGGCGGCGCGTGACGGCCATTCTGTTCGCTACCAACGCCTGTCTCGTCTGCTCGACGAGTTGGCGATGGGGCGGGCGGAGGGGCGCTATGCGAACGTACTGGCACGGCTGTCCAAGGTGAAGCTGCTGATCCTGGACGATTGGCTGATGGCCAAGTTAACGGCCGATCAGCGACGCGACCTGATGGAAGTGATCGATGATCGCCATCAACGAGGTTCGACCGTGTTGGCGACGCAAATTCCGCTGGACTGCTGGCATGAGCAGATTGGCGAGCCGAATATCGCATGATGCCGCTAACGTTGATCGGCGAGTCACTCAGGTCACGATCGTTGATCCCCACCATCCATTGTTTGGGCGCTGCCTGCCTGCCGTAGATCGCTGTTCAGGGCGGGGTGACCAAGTGATTTTAGTCATGCTGCCGGATGGTCGAAAGCGATCCGTAGCACGTGCTGCAACGGATCTGGTTGGATCATCGAACAGGTCCACTACATCAAGTCCATCGACTTGCATTTCCGTGCGCAGCCTTTTGCCGTTGGCGAATCGCCTGCGGATTATGCTGGAGTGCGGCAATGAGTTCCTTGGTGGTGAGCCGCTGCCAGGTCGACGGCCTGCCTCCTCAGGCCGCAGCGGACCCGGCGAAGCCGGCCGAAGTGGTGCCGCGTGTGTGGCCCGAGCTCGCTCCCCAGGTTCAAAAACAGTTGGCCCAGCAGGTGGCGCAGCTTCTACAGCGCCTGCGGTCGCCGGTGGATCCAACGAGAGAGACGCGTGATGCTGGACGCAGCATCCGCGGCTGAAGAGCGGACGACCACCGCGCAGCGAGCCAAACTGGCTTACGTCTACGTGCGCCAATCCTCGCCCGGGCAAGTTCGTCAGCATCAGGAAAGCACGCAGCTACAGTATCGGTTGGTTGAACGGGCCATGGTGCTTGGCTGGCCCAAAGAGCGTGTGCACGTGATCGATGACGATCTCGGCAAGTCCGGCACGTCGAGCGATCAACGGTTCGGCTTCCAACGCCTGATTGCAGAAGTAGGGCTAGGAAAAGCCGGCCTTGTACTCAGCCTCGACGCGTCGCGACTGGCACGCAACAATCGCGATTGGCATCAACTTCTCGAACTTTGCTCCGTGTTCTCGGTTTTGATTGCCGATGGCGAACGGCTATACGATCCCAGCATCTATCACGACCGTCTGTTGCTGGGCCTGTCCGGCATCATGAGTGAAGCCGAACTGCACCAAATTCGCCTTCGGCTGCATCAGGGCGAGCGGCAGAAGGCTGCGCGCGGTGAGTTGCGTATGCCGCTGCCGGCCGGGCTGACCCACGGCCGCGACGGTGGCATTATCTTCAATCCGGATGAAGAGGTGCAAGAGCGGGTTCGCCTCGTGTTTATCAAGTTCCGGGAATTGCGCAGTGCAACAGCCGTCATGCGATATTTGCAGCGGGCAAATCTGGTGCTGCCGATGCGGCCATTACGTGGCCCGGCCCCGCACGAGATCGTCTGGCAGCCTGCCGACAGCGCAAGGGTGATCAACATTCTGAAGAACCCGGCCTACGCTGGCGCTTATGTCTACGGGCGGAGAAAGCAGGACCGATCTCGCCGCCGCCCCGGCAGTCAACGGGTCACGATGGTGACAGTCGCGCCGGAGGATTATTCCATTTGCATCAAGGACGCCCACCCGGCGTATATCAACTGGGAGGAGTTCATGGCCAATCAGAGGCAGTTGGCGGATAACGTGAACGGTTATGAGGCTGGCCGTCATGGTGTGCCCCGTATGGGAAACGCCTTGCTACAAGGGATCGTGAGCTGCGGTCGTTGCGGTCGCCGGATGTGCCTGCGCTACACGGGGCCGAAGGGAAATTATCCGGTCTACATGTGCGCCTCCGACTACACCGCGGCAGGCCATCCGCGCTGCCAGGAGGTTCGCGCCCTGCCGGTGGACGATGAGGTGCAACGCTTACTGCTGGCGGCATTGCAGCCAGATCAGATCGCCATTGCCGTGGCAGCCCTGGGTGAGATCGAGGAGCAAACCGGCCTACTTGAACGCCAATGGGCTCTGAAACGCGAGCGAGCACGCTTCGAAGCCGAGCGTGCTCGTCGCCAATATGACGCCGTCGAGCCTGAGAACCGGCTGGTTGCGCGCTCGCTTGAGCGGGTGTGGGAGGAGAAGCTTCGGCGCGCTGAGGAGATCGACCGGGAGCACGAAGCGTGGCGTCGCGAACAGGCGATCTCAATCTCGGACGCTGATCGTGCTGAGATCCTGACCCTGGGCGAGAAAGTTCCATTTGTGTGGCACGCGGCGAGCACGACGCCGGCCGACCGCAAGCAGATCATCCGGCTGGTCATCAAAGACGTCACGATCGACCAGAAGCGACAGCCGGGTCTCGTTTGCATGAGGATTGTCTGGCAGACCGGCGCCGTAACCGAGCACAGCTTTCAGCGGCGTGTGCAGAACTACGCGCTGCACGCTGATACGGATCAATTGCAAAGCCGCATACGCGCGCTCAACGCCACGCAGAAGTTGGACGCCGAAATTGCGACCATCCTGAATGATGAGGGCCTCCGCACGGCTCATGCGACACCATTCTCGTCCTCGATGATCTACGGCCTGCGGAAGAAATGGAAAATTGCCACCGTGAAGCTTAAGCCTCCCCTCATTTTCCACCTGATCCGTTGCAGAACAAAAGAAGCTCAAAGTTGGCGCTTAGTTTACGAATAGAATCAGAATCGGCGGCATCGGGTTCGCATTCTTCCTTTTGTCGTAAACCGTTTGCA
>CAINEA010000879.1 GCA_903847525.1 uncultured Acetobacteraceae bacterium
ACCCGGCCGCCGGCGATGGATGCGAAGGCGAGCGCCAACCCGCCCTTCGCCGATACTGCGGATGCGCGCGCGGACGTTCATGCGGTGGTCGAATACATCAAGCGGGATCGGGCGCTGGAGAAACTTTGCCTGATCGGCTGGTCCTGGGGCTGTGCCACGATGGGCAGCTATGCCGCCGAGCATCCGGAGAATGTCGAGCGGCTGGTGCTGTTCGCGCCGGGCTGGGTGCGCGAAGGGCCGTCGGCGGCCGACCCCGGCGGCAAGCTGGGGGCCTGGCGTGGCGTGACGCGCGAGGATGCGCACACGCGCTGGCTGAACGGCGTGCCCGCGGACAAGCGCGACGAGCTGATCCCGCCCGGATGGTTCGAGGCCTGGGCTGACGCGACCTTCGCCACCGATCCGGCCGGTGCGGCGATGAAGCCGCCGGTGTTGCGCGCGCCCAACGGCGTGGTGAAGGACGGGCGGGAATACTGGACGGCCGGCCGGGCCTTGTACGATCCGGCCGGGATCACCGCGCCGACGATGATCGCGGTCGGCGAATGGGACCAGGACACGCCGCCGGCGCTGGGCCTGAAGCTGTTCTCCTTGCTGGAAAACGCGCCGCAGAAGCGGCTGACGCTGCTCGGGGAGGCGACTCATACCGCGCTGATGGAACGTAACCGGTTGGCGCTGTTCGAGCAGGTGCAGCTGTTCCTGGAAGGTGGACTGGCGGGGTAGACCGCGCCGCCGGTCGCGTTCAAGATCGTACCAACAGCATAAACGGGAGAAACGACCATGCTCGAACCAGGCCGCGCCAAACCGGTGCCCACGCCGGAGACCCAGCATTTCTGGGACGGCACCAAAGCGGGTGAGCTGCTGCTGCAGCGCTGCGACGAATGCGCCAAGATCTATTTTCCGCCGCGGCCGTTCTGCCCCGGCTGCGCGAGCCGCAGCGTCTCCACGCTGAAGGCGTCCGGCAAGGCGAAGCTCTACAGCTACGTCATCCATCACCGCAAGGTGCCGGGCTTTACGCCGCCGTACGCGATCGCCGTGGTGGAGCTCGATGAAGGCCCGCGCATGATGACCAACATCATCGATTGCGAGCAGACGCCGGAGGCGCTGGAGCTGGATATGAAGCTGGAGGTGGCTTTCGTCCCGATGGACGACAGCATCACCCTTCCGTTGTTCCGGCCGGCCAGAGGATAAGAAGATGAAACAGAAAGCGGTTGCCGTTGTCGGCGCGTCCGAAACCACCAAGCTCGGCGTCGTGCCCGACATGTCGCAGATCCAGCTACACGCGGATGCGGCGCTGAATGCGATGAAGGATGCCGGACTGAAGCCCAGCGATATCGACGGTATCGCCACTGCCGGGGAAACCCCGCAGCAGCTGGCGCAATATCTCGGCATCACGCCGACCTATGTCGACGGCACCTCCGTCGGCGGCTGTTCGTTCATGATCCATGTCCGCCATGCCGCCGCCGCGATCCAGTCGGGCCTGGCCAAGACCATTCTGATCACGCACGGCGAAAGCGGACGTTCCGGCATCGGCCGGCCACCGCGCTCGGTGCCGCCGGACAGCCTGAACGGCCAGTTCGAGCAGCCCTTCGGTCCGATGGGGCCGCCGAGCCTGTTTCCGATCCCGGTGCTGCGCTACATGAAAACCTATGGCATCACGCATGAGCAGATCGCGATGGTTTCGGTGGTGCAGCGCGAATGGGCGGCGCTGAACCCGCGTTCCACCTACAAGGATCCGATCACCGTAGCGGACGTGCTGAACTCCCGCATGATCGCCTATCCGTTCCGGATCCTGCAATGCTGCCTGGTGACCGATGGTGGCGGCGCGCTCATTCTTACCTCTGCCGAAAGGGCCAAGGATTTTCCGCAAAAGCCGGTGTACATCCTCGGCACCGGGGAGAGCGTGGAAACGCCGATGGTCAGCCAGATGGAGGATTTTACCAGCTCCCGCGCGTTCCGCGTGGCTGGCCCGACGGCGTTCAAGGAAGCCGGCATCAAACACTCCGACGTTGACCATCTGATGATCTACGATGCCTTCGCGCATCTTCCGCTGTATGGGCTGGAAGATCTCGGCTTCGTGGGACGTGGTGAGGCAGGCGCGTTCATCGCGGGGCGCAACACCGCGATCGGTTCCAAGCTGCCGATGAACACCAACGGCGGCGGGCTGTCCTACATGCATTCCGGCATGTACGGCATGTACGCGTTGCAGGAGAGTGTGCGGCAGATGCGAGGTATCGCGCCGGCGCAGGTGCCGGGCGCGAAAATCTCGGTGTGCCATGGCGTCGGCGGGATGTTCGCCGCTTCCGGTACGATCATCTTTACCAACGAAGGTCCGTAAGGGCCCGCGACGAGGAAATGGGGCGATGGGGCAGGGAATTTTCGATGGCCTGAAGGTCATCGATTGCGCCAGCTTCATCGCTGCCCCCGCGGCGGCGACGGTGCTGTCTGATTTCGGCGCCGACGTGATCAAGGTGGAGCCGCCCGGCGAGGGCGATACCTACCGCAACCTGTACAAGATGCCGGGAATGCCGGCCACGGAGCTGAACTATCCGTGGGAACTGGCTTCGCGCAACAAGCGCAGCCTGTGCCTCGACCTGAAGTCCGAGGATGGGCTGGCGGTGCTGCGCAACCTCGTGGGTCAGGCGGATGTTTTCATCACCAACCTGCCGCTGCCGGTGCGCCGGCGGCTGAAGGTGACCTACGAGGATCTTGGCCCGCTCAATCCCCGGCTGATCTATGGCTCCTTCACCGCCTATGGCGAGGTGGGAGACGAGGCAGAGAAGACCGGGTTCGATTCCACCGCCTATTGGGCGCGGTCCGGCCTGATGGACCTGGTGCGGGCCGACGCGGATGCGGCGCCGGCGCGCTCGGTGCCCGGCATGGGGGATCATCCGAGCGCGATGGGGTTGTATGGCGGCATTGTCACCGCGCTGTATCGCCGCGAGCGCACCGGGCTCGGCGGTCTGGTATCGTCGTCGCTGCTGGCGAACGGCCTATGGGCCAACGGGTTCTTCGTGCAGGCCGCACTGGCCGGCCTCGCGGTGCCGCCACGGCCGAAGCGGGAACAGGGGACGAACGCCTGCACCTCGATCTATCGCTGCGCCGACGGCCGTTGGTTCATCCTGACGCTGCTGAACGAGGAGCGGCAGTTCCTGCCGCTGCTGCAACTGATCGGCCGGCCGGAACTGGCTGACGATCCGCGCTTCGCGACGCAGGCGGCGCGGCGTGCCAACGCCCCGGCCCTGATCGCCGCGTTCGACGCCGCGTTCATGGCCCAGCCTTTGGCGCATTGGCGCGCGGCGCTGGACGCGGCCGGCATCACCTTCGGGCTGATCGGCACGCTGGACGACATCGCCGACGATGCGCAGATGCGGATGGCCGAGGCGCTGGTGCCCTTTGCCGGCGAAGATGCCCTGACCATCAGCAGCCCGTTCCTGATCGACGGCGAGACGAAAACGCAGCCGCGCCGTGCACCGCAACTTGGCCAGCACAACGAGGACATATTGCGCGAAGCCGGCTACTCCGACACGGAGATCGCCCGCCTGCGGCAGTTGGGCGTGCTGGCCTGATTCCTTGGCCAACTCCAGGGTAATCGGCTGAAGGAAGCAAGGCGAGGGGACGCTGCCCCCTCGACCCCCGCCAAAGGCGAGCCTTTGGAATCCATCCATTGTTTGGGACCGCAAGGAGGCCCTACTGAGACCTGGCAAGGTCTCGTTAGGGCCTCCTTGCGTTCCCAAACTAGTAGCGGGTTCTAAGGGTCTGCCCTTAGCGGGGTTCTAGGGGCAGCGCCCCAAGCCTTCTTTCCCCTTATCCGATTGCCCTAGGGTCGGCCCAGGGGTCAAGGCAGCACTTTCCCCGGGTTCATGATGCCCTTCGGATCCAGAGCGGCCTTGATGCGTTGCATAGTCGCCAGTTCGGCGCCGCCGCGCCAGTCTTCCATCATGTAGGGCTTAAGCTGGCCGATGCCGTGTTCGGCGGAGAAGCTGCCGTCGAGGTCGCGCACGACCTCGTTCACCGCATCCATGATCGCGTGGTCCTGGGCCAGGAACCAGGTCGGGTCGGCGCCGATGGGTTGTTCCAGGTTGAAGTGGATGTTGCCGTCGCCCATGTGGCCGAACGGCACGGGGCGGATGCCGGGCATCAGCGTCTCGCAGGCCATGGTGGCGCGGCGGATCAGTTCCGGGACCTTCGACACCGGCACGGAGACATCGTTCTTGACCGAGGCGCCCTCGCGCTTCTGGGCCTCGGAATGTTCCTCGCGCAGGCGCCAGATGGCGGCGCGCTGGGCCTCGCTTTCGGCGATGGCAGCGTCTGTCACGACGCCGTCCTCCAGCGCCTGTTCCAGCACCTGTTCCATGGCCGCCCGCAACCCCGCATTCGGGCGCGGGGTGGCGAGTTCCACCAGCACGTAATGCGCGGCGGGTTCCGCCAACGGCACGTGCGCGCCGGGGATGTGCGCCGTGACGAAGCCCATGCCGGGGCCGGACATGTATTCGAAGGCCTGCACCGCGGCGGCGTCATGCGCCTGGAAACGGGAAAACAGGTCGAGCGCGGCCTCCGGCGAGGGCATGGCGCACAGCGCCACCGCCATTTCACGCGGCTGCGGCGCCAGCTTCAGCACGGCGGCGGTTATGATGCCGAGCGTGCCCTCCGAACCGCAGAACAGCTGGCGCAGGCAGTAGCCGGTGTTGTCCTTGCGCAGGCGGCGCATGCCGTTCCAGATCTCGCCGTCCGGCAGCACCACTTCCAGGCCCAGGACCAGGTCGCGCGCATTGCCGTAGCGCACGGTATTGTTGCCGCCGGCGTTGGTGGCGAGCACGCCGCCGATCTGGGCGGAGCCCTCCGAGGAGATCGACAGCGGCAGCAGGCAGCCGGCATCGGCGGCGGCGACCTGTGCCGCCTTCAGCGTGACGCCGGCCTGCAGCGTCAGGGTCATGTCCACCGGGTCGATCTGCATCACGTGGTTCATGCGCGCGAGGGATAAAATAATCTGCGTGCGGTTGGCGTTCGGGGTGGCGCCGCCGACCATCGAGGTGTTGCCGCCTTGCGGCACGATGGACACGCCGGCCTCCCCGCATAGCCGGACCACGGCAGCCAGTTCCTGCGTGTCGGCGGGGCGGACCACGGCGGCCGCGTGGCCGCGATACAGCCGGCGCCAATCTTCGGCATACGGATCGGTATCGTTTGGATCGGTCAGCAGGCCGCGATCGCCGACGGCCTTCCGAATAGCCGTCATCAAGGTTTCTAGTGTGGATGCGTGGGTGTCCGGCATGGCTGTACTCCTGTTGGGCGCAGGGTAAAAACCCTACTCCCTCGGCGCAATGGCCTGCGGGCGGGTGAGGATTTCCGGCTGCAGGACGCTGTCCAATACTTCCTTGGACAACAACCCGCGTTCGAGCACCACTTCGTAGACACCGCGGCCGCTGGCGTGGGCTTCCTGCGCGACGGAGCTGGCGTTGGCGTAGCCGATATAGGGGTTCAGCGCGGTCACGATGCCGATCGAGTGTTCCACGCTGGCGCGCAGGAATTCCTTGTTGGCCGTGATGCCGCGTACGCATTTGGCTTCCAAGGTCAGGCAGCCCTGGCGCAGATGCGCGACGCTCTTGAACAGGCTGTGGGCGATGATCGGTTCGAAGGCGTTCAGCTGAAGCTGGCCCGCCTCGGCGGCGAAGGTGACGGTGATGTCGTTGCCGATCACCTCATAGGCGATCTGGTTCACCACTTCGGGGATCACCGGGTTCACCTTGCCGGGCATGATCGAGGACCCGGCCTGCATTGGCGGCAGGTTGATCTCGCCGAGGCCGGCGCGCGGGCCGCTGGAGAGCAGGCGCAGATCGTTGCAGGTTTTCGACAGTTTCACCGCCACGCGCTTCAGCACGCCGGACAGTTGCACGAAGGCGCCGCAATCCTGCGTCGCCTCGATCAGGTTCGGCGCGGTCAGCAGCTTGATGCCGGTGATCTCCGACAGATGGCGGCAGACCAGGGCGGCGTAGTCGGGATGGGCGTTGATGCCGGTGCCGATGGCGGTCGCGCCCATGTTGATTTCGTGGATCAGCAGCACCGCCTCGCGCAGCCGCTGTTCATCCTCATCCAGCATCACCGCATAGGTGCTGAATTCCTGGCCCAGCGTCATCGGTACCGCATCCTGCAGCTGGGTGCGGCCCATTTTCAGCACGTCCTTGAATTCTTCCGCCTTCGCCTCGAACGCGTGCCGCAGGACCGCCATCGCCTCTATGAGGGAAACGATCCCGATATGCGTCGCCAGCTTCAGCGCCGTGGGGTACACGTCGTTGGTGCTCTGGCTCATGTTGACGTGTTCGTTCGGGTGCAGGAATTCGTATTCGCCGCGCTGATGGCCGAGAATTTCCAGGGCGCGATTGGCGATCACCTCGTTGGCGTTCATGTTGGTGGAGGTGCCGGCGCCGCCCTGGATGACATCGACGACGAACTGATCGGCCAGCGCGCCGCCCCGGATTTCCTCGCAGGCGGTAACGATGGCGTCCATCCGGGTCTTGTCGAGCAGGCCGAGCGCGTGATTGGCCTCGGCCGCCGCGCGCTTGATGGCGGCAAGCGCGTGCAGCAGTTCGGGGTAGATGGCGATGGTGGTTCCCGTGATCGGGAAGTTCTCGACCGCACGCAGAGTGTGCACGCCGTAATAGGCGGATGCCGGCACATCCCTTTCACCGAGCAGATCGTGTTCACGTCGTGTCGGCGTAAGGGACATGCGCAAGCTCCTCTTGCGCGCGCCTGGCCTGGCGCGCGCGGTTCAGGCTGGCGTCAGAGTACTTGTTTCCACTGTTCCTGCACCAGCACATAACCGTCGCCGCGCTTGGCCAAATTGGCGAAGCCGGGGAAGTGGATGTGCATGCCGGCGATCAGCAGGCGGTCCGTGGCCACCATGTCGAAGACCTTGGCGCGCGTGGCCGCAGCCGCATCGGGATCGGTGTCGAAGGCGATCGTGACCTTCGGGAACGGGATCTGCACTTCCGGCACGTGCACGATGTCGCCCCAGATCAGCAGCTGTTCGCCGCCCGACTCGATCAGGTAGCCGCTATGGCCGGGGGTGTGGCCGGCGATCGGCACGGCGGTGATGCCCGGGAACACCGAGCCGCCCTTGTGGGTGCGGAAGCGGTCCATATAGGGCTTGGTCTGCTCGCGCGTGGCCTGGAAATACAGCTTCTGCTCACGCTCCGTGCCCTTCGCCATCGCCGCGTCGTCCAGCCAGTGCGGCAGTTCGTTTTCGTGGGCACATAGCTCGGCATTGGGGAATAGGCGGTTGCCGGTGGTCATGTCGGTCAGCCCCGCCGAATGGTCGGGGTGCATGTGGGTGAGGAACACCGCCTCGATCTTCGCCGGGTCGATGCCGGCGGCCTTGAGGTTGCGCTGCAGCCAGCCGACAGTCGGGCCCATATAGTTGCCCGATCCGGTCTCGATCAGCGCCAGGCGGCCGGCGGAGTGGATGGCGAAACAGTTGACCGAGGTGCGGCGCGGCACCGGCCGAAAATTCTCCTTCAGCAATTCGATGCTTTGCTCGGGGGTGATGTTGCGCAGCACCTCCATCGAGCCATCCAGATAGCCGTCGCTGAGCGCGGTCACCACGATGTCGCCGATCTTGCGGTGATAGACACCAGGGATCTGGATGGTCGGAATTTCAGCCATGGATTTTCTCTCCGGTTACGAACTTCTGGGCGCCGCGGCGCGTTGCAGGCGGTCGTTGATCGCCAGGCCGAGCCCGGTATCGGGCACTGGCATGGCGGCGATATCCCTCAATCCCAAATTCTGGGCCTCTCTGTCCAGCCAGCGCAGCCCGGCGAACAGGCGCGCAGCGGCCTCGGTCAGGTCCCGGCTTTCGCTGAGATTGAACACACAGCCCGCGCCCGGCAAGGGCTGGCCGAAGGCGAGCAGCGCCTCGTTCAGCTCCACCTCGCGGGCATCGAGCCGGACCGGCAGGTTGGGTGCGTAATGCGAGACCAGCAGCCCCGGCGAACGCAGCCCCCTTGCGGCTTCGGCCACCGCGTGCGGGATGGGGCGCCCGATCGGGCCGACCAGCGCCTCGATCGCTTCCGCGGTCACGCCGCCAGGACGCAGGAGCACCGGATGCGGGCTGGTCAGGTCCAGCACGGTCGATTCCACGCCGATCGGGCAGGGGCCGCTGTCCACGATGGCGGCGATGCGACCGCCCAACTCCTCCATCACATGCTCGGCGGTGCTGGGGCTGACCTGGCCCGAGCGGTTGGCGGAGGGTGCCGCCACCGGGCGGCCGACCGCGCGCAGCAATGCCTGCGCCGTGGCGTTTGCGGGCACCCGCACCGCGAGCGTTTCCAGGCCGGCGCCGGCGAGCAGGGAGACAGGGCAGGCGATGTGGCGCGGCAGCACCATCGTCAGCGCGCCTGGCCAGAACGCGGCGGCGAGGTGCCTGGCGTGTTCGTTCGCGTCGACATGACGAAAGGCGGCAGCGGCGTTCGGGTAGTGACAGATCAACGGGTTAAAATGCGGCCGGCCCTTGGCGGCGAAGATGGAAGCGACAGCGCGCTCGTTCGTCGCGTCGGCGCCGAGGCCGTAGACGGTTTCGGTCCCGAAGGCCACGAGCTCACCCGCCAGCAGCAAGGCGGCGGCCCGCGCGATGCCGGTTTCGTCGGCGGAGAGAAGAAGGGTCATCGGCGCGGTGATAGCCGGGCGGAAGAGACATGGCAAAGCCGGCCAAGGTTGCTACAGTACATGGCCAGTCCGCTTCTCACCCTTCCCGGAGTTGCCCCGCATGCTCGATATTGCCTTTGCCAAACCCGCCGTGCCGAAAGCCGGCGCGCTTGTTTTGCTGGTGGGGGAGGACGAAGCGCCGTCCGGCCTATGGCAACAGGCGGATCTGGCCACCGGAGGCGCGGTCGCCCGCGCCATCGCGGCCGCCGCGTTCAAGGGCGGCAAAGGCAAGAGCGTGTCCATCCCTGGGCCCGGCGCCGGCCTGTCGCGGATCGTGATCTGCGGGATCGGCAAACGAGGCGACGTGACCGAACGCGGCCTGGAAGAGGCCGGTGGCGGCATCGCGGCGCAACTGGCCACAGAAACCATCGTTGCGATCGACGCCGGCGGGATGAGCCCGGCCCAGGCTGCCAGCCTGGCGATGGGGGCGACCCTGCGGGCCTATCGCTTCGACCGCTACCGCACCAAGGAAAAGGCGGAAGACAAACCGAAACTCGCGAAGCTGACCGTGCTGGCGGACGATGCCGCGAAGGCCAAGGCGGCCTACTCGCCGTTGCGGGCCGTGGCGGAGGGGGTTTTCCTGTCTCGCGATCTGGTCAGCGAGCCGCCGAATGTGTTGAACCCGGCGGAAATGGCGGATCGCTGCAAGAAGCTGACCTCACTCGGCCTGAAGGTGGAGGTGCTGGGGCCGAAGGAGATGGCGAAGCTCGGCTTCGGCGCGCTGCTGGGCGTGGCCCAGGGCAGCGTGAACGAGCCGCGCATGGTGGTGATGCATTGGAATGGAGCGGGCGCGCGTAAGGGCAAGCAGAAGAAGCTGGCCTTTGTCGGCAAGGGCGTGACCTTCGATACCGGCGGCATCAGCATCAAGCCGGCCGGCGGCATGGAAGACATGAAGTGGGACATGGCCGGCGCCGGCACCGTGATCGGTCTGATGGCGGCGCTGGCCGGGCGCAAGGCCAAGGTGGATGCCGTTGGCCTGGTCGGGCTGGTGGAGAACATGCCGTCCGGCAATGCCCAGCGGCCCGGTGACGTGGTGACGAGCTATTCCGGCCAGACGATCGAGGTGATCAACACCGACGCCGAAGGCCGCCTGGTGCTGGCCGACGTGCTTTGGTACTGCCAGCAGAAATTCGATCCGGAATTCATGATCGACCTCGCGACCCTCACCGGCGCGATCATCATCGGCCTGGGCGATGAATACGCCGGTCTGTTCAGCAACAACGATATGCTGTCCGAGCGCCTGACTGCCGCCGGCAAGGAAACCGGCGAATTGCTGTGGCGCATGCCGCTGTCGGACGCCTACGACAAGCAGATCAAATCCGATATCGCCGACATGAAGAACGTCGGTGGTCGGCCGGGCGGCTCGATCACCGCCGCCCAGTTCATCCAGCGCTTCGTCAACTCCAAGCCCTGGGCGCATCTGGATATCGCCGGTACCGCCTGGAGCAGCAAGGACCACCCAACCACCCCCAAAGGCGCCACCGCCTTCGGCGTCCGGTTGCTGGACCGCCTCGTCGCCGAGCATTACGAGGGGTGAGGGGTTGGTGAGGCAAGCAAGGCCAGGGGGCTCTGCCCCCTGGACCCCCGCCAAAGGC
>CAINEA010000880.1 GCA_903847525.1 uncultured Acetobacteraceae bacterium
CAGTTTTCATGGCGGCGAGCAGGGTGGCTTCGGTGTAGTATTTGGGTTTGCTCTTTTTCTGGGTGGGCTTGGCCACGCCCACGCGGTGCCGTCCTGCGAGGGCACGTACGCTGCAACTTCGCTTCACCCGTTGCCCTCGCCGATGGTCATCGGGCTCGATATTCATGATGCCTCGCCGGCCAACCAGAAGCTGGCCGAACGGTTCCTGGACGGCCTGCGCAACGCCGGGGTCACCGTCGGCGAGCATCCGAACGTGCTGCTCCACGTCTCCACGTCGCAACTCGGCGGCAGTTCCTCCCAAACCGACCAGGGTTTCGAACCCAGCTATTCGGATATGTCCGGCCTTTCGGGCGGTATCCCGGCCGGCATGCCGCCGTTGCCGAACAACCGGATCACCGCACCGCGCCCGGCCCCATCGCCGCCGCTGCTGATCCTGCGGATCGACGCGACGGAGGGGCAGGTCTCCCGCATCTCCTGGGTCGCCTCGGCGCAATGCCGCCGCACCGGCTCCGATGACGAGCAGCTCGCGCAGGATCTCGGCCTGGTGTTCGGCGCCGTGATCGGCAAGCGCGTCGAACGGCGCGCGTTCTGACCGAACCGCCGCGCGGTCACCCCGCAGGATGCCAAAGCCGCTCTACCCGGACCGTGCCGCGCCGCTGCTGCTGCACGCCCATCCCGGACACGAACTTCGATTGTTTCACTGGATGGAATGCACCCGGCCGGTCGTCCTGGTCATGACCGATGGATCGGGCGGAAACCAGCCGGCGCGGACCCGCTATTCCGAGCGCTGCGTGGCGACCGCCGGCGCAAGATGGCTCGCTCGCCCCGAACCTTCCAGCGACCGCTTCTGGTACGGTGCCATTCTGCGTCGGGACACGGCCCCGTTCAGTGCCATGGTGGACACCGTCTGCATCGCCGCGCGGGGCAATGGCTGCAACTTGATCGTTTCCGACGGCGTGGACGGCTACAATCCCATGCACGACCTTTGCGAGGCCGTCGCAGCGGCCGCCGCGGTCAGCCTGACGCAGGGTGGTACCCAAATCGCCCATCTGGTTTCCCATGCCGTGCCCGCCCCCGGCGGGGAAGTGATCACGCGGCTCCGGCTGGACGAAGAAGCCCTGCGCCGCAAGCTTCAGGCCGTGCGCGCCTACCGTCCGCTGGTCGGCGAAGCCCAGCAGGTGCTTGCAGCCGATCCGGAGTCACTAGCCGAGGAAATCCTTCGCGCGCCGGCATTCGGCTGGCCGGGCGGCTGGGTTCCATCCTGGGAGGAGACATCCCGCGCCCGTGTGAGCGAAGGCCGCTACGGTCAGCCGATCGAATACGACCGCGACGTGCGCCCCATCGCTCGTGCCTTGCTGCAGGCTGCCTCCGCCTGAGCCATCGCGTCATCCCGGAACAGACAAGCCCATGCGAATCCTGATCACGAACCTGGCCATCGCGAACTATTCCGGCTCGGAGACCGTGGTGGAACTGCTCGCCGACGGCCTGCGCCGCGCCGGGCATTCGCCGATGCTGCTCGCGCCCCAGCTCGGCCCGCAGGCCGACCGCATGCGCGCGCGCGGCCATGTCGTCGTGGACCGCATCGGCCAACTGCCGGCGCGGCCGGACATCATCCACGCCCAGCACACCCCCGTTGCCCTCGGCGCCCTGGCCGCGTTTCCGTCGGTCCCCGCGGTGTTCGCCTGCCACAGCGCCGTCTTCGAGATCGAGGCCCCGCGGCCGCATCCGCAGATCCGCCAGTGGATCGCCGTGGACGATCTGTGCCGCGAGCGCTGCCTCTCGCGCGGGGTGCCGGAGGATCGCCTGACCGTCATCCTGAACGCGGTCGATCTCGATCGTTTCGCGCGCCGGGGGCCCTTGCCGTACCAGCCGCGCCGCGCGCTGCTGCTGACCAAGAACCACGGCCACCAGGCATTGATTCGTGAGGCCTGCGCGGGGCAGGGGATGGAACTAAACGAACTCGGCCCCGCCGCGGGTCGGGTCAGCGAGCGGATCGAGGCGGAATTGCCGGAATACGATCTCGTCTTCGCCACCGCCCGCATGGCGCTCGAAGCGGCCGCCATCGGCTGTGCCGTCGTGGTCTGCGATGCGCGCGGATTTGCCGGGCTTCTCACGCGCGAACGGCTGCCCGCCTGGCGGCGGCTGAACTTCGGCGCCGGCCTGCTGGCCGCACCGGCCACACTGGCCGGCCTGCGCGAAGCGATCGCCGGCTACGATCCGGAAGATGCCGCCGCCGTCACCGACAGCCTGCGCGCCGAAGCCACGCTCGATGACTATGTCGCCCGCCATCTCGCGGTCTATCAGGCGGCACTGTCGGATCCCACGCCGATCGACCCCGGCCAGCAGGAAGCGGCCAATGCCGCGTGGATCGAGGATCTCGTGCCCGGCGGAACCGACCGGCCCTGGCGGGTGATCGCCACGCAGAATCTGGAATTCGATGCCGACCCGCTCGCCATGCGCCTGGCGGAAATGGAGGAACGCCTGCGCGAGGCGATCCTGCGCCACACCGCTGCCGAGGCGGCTCGCACCGCGGCCGCGCAGGCGCGGGCGGATGCCGATGCGGCCAAGGCGCGGGCCAGCGCGGCGCAGGGGGAAGCGGACGCTTTCCGCATCCAGGCCATCACCGCCGCAACGCAGATCGAGGCGCTGCGTGCCAGCACCTCCTGGCGCATAACCGCACCGTTGCGCGGCCTTCGAACGATCTTTCGTCGCGGGTGAAACGACCCCCCGCGGCAGGACACTTCCAGCGAGGGGCGGCTCAGCGCGCCCGGCGCGGCCACAACGCGATCACGCCGACGATCGCGGCGAACACCGCGATGGCCAGGATGCCCTGAACGACGCCGAAGTTCGGCGAGTCGGCGGAGATGAACCACTCGGCAACGATCCCGCCCAGCACCAGCAAACCGCGAATGATGATGCCCATGCAATGGGTTCCTTTTGCAACGGCGATCGCCGACCGCGCATCGCCTATCCCGCCGGCCGGTCACGCCGCGGCGAGTCTGACAGATACCCGGTCCGGAGGACAGAGGCTCGATCGCCCCCATTCCCACGGCAGGAGCCTCTGCTCTAGGCTGGCCCGAAATCAACCGGAACCGCCATCATGACCAACACCACCCGCGTGCTGCTTTGGACCGACACTCCCGCCCCCTACGCCGACGCGATCGCCGCGGCCGGCCTGTCCGCACAGGTTACGCTGGACACGCTGGCGCGCGGCGAGACCCCCTCAGCTGCCCAGTTCGCCGAAACCCAGGCGATGCTGGCCTGGGGTGCCGCGCCCGGTGTGCTCCCGAAGATGCCCAGGCTCCGCTGGGCCCAGGCCCTCACCGCCGGGGTCGAGGCCTGGCTCGCTTTGCCGGACCTGCCGGCGCAACTCACGCTCACCTGCGCCCGCGGCACCCATAACGAGTCGATGCCGGAAAACATCCTCGGCGCGCTGTTCCACATCACCAAGCCCTATGCCGCGATCGTGGAGGACCAGAAGCAGTCCAAATGGACCCGCCGCGTAGCGGTTCCGCTGAACGGCAAGACCCTCGGCATCCTCGGCCTCGGCGCCATCGGTGCCGAACTGGCGAAGAAGGCCGCCGCGCTGGAGTTGCGCGTCATCGGCACCAAGCGCGTGGTGGAACCGGTGCCGCATGTGGAAAAGGTGCTGCCGCCGG
>CAINEA010000881.1 GCA_903847525.1 uncultured Acetobacteraceae bacterium
CTGCCATGGGGACGGGCACTGTGACGTCTGACGGCGTCCGCCCGCCTACCCCGCAACAGCGTGCCACCGCGCCCCACACATCCATCGATGCCAGGCTTCCGCAATCCCGGGGTCTACGGTCCGCAGCCGGCAGTAACGCATCGGGGGTTGTTCGTAATGCAATGACCGTGGATGTCGAGGACTATTATCAGGTCCAGGCGTTCGCGGGCTGCGTTTCCCGGCACGATTGGAACAACCTGCCTTCCCGCGTCGAGCGCAATACCGACCATCTGCTGGCGATGTTCGATCGGGCCGGCGTTTCCGCCACGTTCTTCGTGCTTGGCTGCGTGGCCAAGCGCCACCCGGAAATGCTCCGCCGCATCGTTGCCGGCGGGCATGAAATCGCGAGCCATGGGTGGGAACACATCCTGGTGCACAACCAAACGCCGGAGGCGTTCGCCGCCGATGTACGCCAGACCAAGGCCTTGCTGGAAGATCTGGCCGGCGTGGAAGTGACAGGCTACCGCGCGGCGACATTCTCCATCGGGAAGCGCACGCCATGGGCGTTTGAGGTGCTGGCCGCGGAAGGCTACCGCTACAGTTCCAGCATTTATCCGGTTCACCACGATCTCTATGGCATGCCGGACGCTCCGCGCACGCCGTTCCGCCCCGATGGCGGCACCCTGTGGGAAATCCCGATGACGACGTTGCGCCTGATGGATCGCAACCTGCCCTGTTCCGGCGGTGGGTATTTTCGGCTGGTGCCCTATTGGCTGTTTCGCCAGGCACTGGCCCGCGTCAACAAGACAGAGCGACTGCGGGGGATCTTCTATCTGCATCCCTGGGAGATCGACCCGGCCCAGCCGCGAATTCACGCCGCTGGCCGGCTGTCCAAGTTCCGGCACTACGTGAACCTGGAAAAGACCGAAGCGCGCCTGAGCCGGCTACTGCAGGATTTCGTTTGGGGTCGGATGGACCGGGTGTATGCGGATGTTCTGGCAACGCCGGATGCGGGTTCCGCCCCCCACGCCGCCGCCTAATTCGTCCGACTTCCGCCTCTCCTTCCGCCGGAATCTGCCACGCCATGACGCTTGTCTTAAGACCGCTCGATGAAGCACGCGAACCCGCCTGGGATGCCTTCGTGAGCGCGATGCCCGATGGCAGCTTCTTCCACCTCTCGGCATGGGCACGTGTGATCGCGCGCGCGTTCGGCCACCAGCCGCATTACACCCTCGCGGAACGCGACGGATCGATCGTCGGGATATTGCCGCTGGCACAGGTCAAGACCCGGCTGTTCGGCAACACGCTGATATCCGTGCCGTTCTGCGTCTATGGCGGCATCGTGGCGGTGGATACCGAAACGCGCGTTGCCCTGGAAGGCCATGCCGGCGTGCTGATGGGCAAGACCGGGGCGACGGCGGTGGAGATGCGCTATCGGGAACCGGTGGCCACTGACTGGCTGTCGGGACCGGACCTGTATGTGACCTTTCGCAAGGCGATCGAGGCGGACAACGAGAAGAACATGAAGGCAATCCCGCGCAAGCAGCGGGCGATGGTGCGCAAAGGCATCCAGAACGGTCTCACCTCGATCTGCGACCAGGATGTGGACGTGCTGCACAGGATCTATGCAGAGAGCGTGCGGAATCTTGGAACGCCCGTCTTCGCGAAGAAATATTTCCGCATCCTGGCGGAGGAGTTCGAGGACTGCCTGGATGTGATCACCGTTCTGGACGGCGATGTCGCAATCGCCTCGGTGATGAACTTCTATTTCCGCGACGAGGTAGTGCCTTATTATGGTGGCGGCACGTTGGCCGCGCGGGGGCGTGCGGGAAACGATTTCATGTATTGGGACGTGATGCGCCGCGCCGCCGACAAAGGTTGCCGCATGTTCGATTTTGGCCGGAGCAAGATCGGCACCGGGGCCTTCGCGTTCAAGCATAACTGGGGCTTCGAACCGGCGCCCTTGCATTATCGCTTCAAGCTGAAGCCCGGAGCGGCTATTCCTGACCATAACCCGATGAACCCGAAATACCGGCTGTTCATCCGGGCTTGGAAGCGCTTGCCGATTTCGATCGCGAACACGATCGGGCCGCATATCGTTCGCGGAATTGGCTGACACGCAGAGGATAGACGATGACATATCCGCCCGATGATGCCGCCCATCGCCTGACCGGGACAGTTGTGCCGCGGCGGTCCCAGGCCAAGGGACGCCAAGCATGAGCATGCCCGCGACGCTGCCGGTAGGTGCTGCCCCATCCCCCGCTCCGACCTGGGACTGGCGCCCGTTTCGCGCCGCCATTCCGGCCCTGGTGGTCGGGTTGCTGTTGCTTGGCGGCCTGTTCAACCGGGAAGTGCTGGCCGCGGTCAGGACGTGGAATGAGTCGACCGCCTATAACCATTGCATCCTGATCATCCCGATCTTCGCCTGGCTGGTATGGGATCGCCGCTTCAGCCTGAACGGCATCCCGGTACTGCCGGATATGCGCCTTGTCCTGCTCGCCTTGCCGTGCGTCGCGGGCTGGCTGGTGGCCGAGCGGCTGGGCATCATGGAAGGCCGGCAATTGATGCTGATCAGCCTGGTACAGGTATTATTCCTGTCGGTGCTGGGCTGGCGGATGTACTACGCGTTGCTGGGGCCTTGCCTCTATTTGTTTTTCCTGGTGCCTTTCGGCGCCTTCCTGACCACGTCGCTACAGGATTTCACGACGTCCTTTACGCTCATGGGCCTCGATCTTCTGGGTATCCCCTATTACTCGGACGGCTACATCATCGAGATAGCCCAAGGCACGTTCCTGGTGGCGGAAGCCTGCGCGGGGCTGCGGTTCCTGATCGCCTCGATCGCCTTCGGAGTACTCTATTCGTTGGTGATGTATCGCAGCGCGATGCGCCGGACGATCTTCATCGGCATCTCGATCATCACGCCGATCATCGCCAATGGGTTTCGCGCGCTCGGCATTGTGGTGCTCGGCCGCTATCTCGGCAGCGCCCAAGCCGCGGGAGCGGATCACCTGATCTACGGCTGGATATTCTTCTCGTTCGTGATCCTGCTGCTGGTGATCTTCGGACTGCCGTTTCGCGAGGACACGATCTCACGCGAACCGATGCCGGCGCCGGTGCCGCAGGCACCGGCTGGCACCGCCCGCATGGCGATCCTGTCATCGATCGTGCTGGTGGGTCTGGCGGCGAGCGGACCGGTCGCCGTCGGCCAGATCGACCGCGCCGCTCAGGATGCCCCGTTGGCGCGCTTGCACGGTCTGACGCCCGATCCGGGCTGTGAAACAGTGCCAAATGCGCCGAATGCCGGGGTAGCGACCGGCAACGGCGTCACGCAGCTCATTCGTTGCCAGGGCTACACCGTGTCGGTGCGGATGGAGATATTCTCGCCACGGGCCGGAGCGGGCCGGCTGCTGGCCGTGGAGCGGAGCCTGAGCGCACAGCTCGGCGCTGGAGAGACAATGACCAGCTGGCTGCAGGTTCCCGGCGAGGGCCCGCGGGTCTGGCGGGTGACCGAGATGGAGGATAGCGCGAACATGGAGGTTTCCTCGTTCTGGATCGACGGCAAGCCGACCCAGATCGGTCTTTCCACCCGGATCAAACTGGCTCAGCGGAGCCTGTTCGGCGGCGGGTCGAGCCCGATGCTGGTGGTGATCACCCCGGCCGGCGACTGGCGGAATACGACACCGCAGTACCGGCAGCAGGCGCACCAGACCATCGATATCTTCTTCCGCAACCAGAAATCCCTGACCGAACAGCTTACCAAATTGAGCGAGGGCACGGCCGGTCCGAATTCCTGACGAGGTCCGCCGTCTCTGACACGTTTGTCACGTGATCCAGCCGGCGGTCCACCCCAATCCAGAGTATCCGGGGCCGCGCCTATTCTTCCGGCGCCGTTGATCGCCCCGGGTCATTCGTCCCGCAGATTTTGCAACAGCTGTTCAATGGCCTGAAACAAGGAATTATCACGGTGCGAAGAATTGCTCTGGTCGGCGCCGGGTTCATCTCCCGCGTTCATATCGAGGCGCTGACGGGAATTCCGGGCGTGCGCACGACCGCCATCATCGACCCCAACATCGAGGCTGCCGGCGCGCTGGCACGGGCCTATAAGATCGACGCCGTGCATGCATCGGTTGCCGACGCGCTGGCAGTGGACGCGTTCGACTGCGCGCATGTGCTGGTGCCGCCCGATTTGCATGCGCCGGTGGCGCTGGAACTGATCGCCGCCGGTAAGCCGGTGCTGCTGGAAAAGCCCGCGGCAATCAGCGTGGCGGAATGCGAGAAATTGATCGCGGCCGGACAGGCCAGCGGCACCCTGATCGGGGTCAACCAGAACTTCGTCTATCATCCGTCTTTCGCCAAGCTGCGAAAGCTGGTGCAGGCGGGCGGCCTGGGTAAGCCGAACTTCGTTAGTTGCATCTACAACGTGCCACTGCGCCAGCTGGGCGCCCGGCAGTTCGGCCATTGGGTGTTCCGCCAGCCGGTCAACATCCTGCTCGAACAGGCGGTGCATCCGCTGTCGCAGATCGCCGCGCTCGCCGGGTCGATCGGGAGCACGAAGGCCGTGGCCGGCCCCGCCGTGGAAATCGCACCGGGTAAGAATTTCCATTCCAGCCTGGATCTGCTGCTCGATTGTGACCGTCTGCCGGTACAGATGCGGTTCGCGGTAGGGCAGGAATACCCGTTCTGGCAGATCACCGTGGTGTGCGACGATGGCGTGGCCGTGGCCGACATGCTGGCCAACCGGTTCTTCACCTACGAGCGCACACGGTGGATGGAAGCGGTGGACGGCGTGGTTTCCGGCACCCTTACCGCCGGCGCGATGATGCGCGAAAGCTGGCGCAACATTCTGCACTACGGGCTTTCGACGTTGAAGGTGAAGCCCCGTTCGGATGCGTTTTTCCTGAGCATGCTGGGCAGTGTGAAGGCGTTCCATGCAGCGCTGGATGCCGGCGTGGCGCCGGAGAGCGATATCCGCTTTGGCACGATGCTGGTGGGCACCTGCGAAGCGATCCGCGACCAAGTGTTCCAGCCGACATCGCCCGCGGGCGTAGCGGAACCGGGGGCGAAGGACGCGGGGATCGACGCGGGCATTGGCTCGGGCGTCGATGTGGCGGTATTGGGCGGCACCGGCTTTATCGGAACCCAGGTGGTGACGCAGATGGTCGCCGCCGGATTGCGCGTCACGGTGATGGCGCGCAACACGGCCAATCTGCCGGCGGTGTTTGCCAATCCCCTGGTCACGCTGCACCGGGGCAGTATCCGCGATGCCGCGGCGGTGGAGGCGGCGATCGGCGATGCGCCGATCGTGGTCAATTTGGCGCATGGTGGCGGCGGTGCCGACTACGAGGCGATCCGCGCGGCGATGGTCGGCGGCGCCGAAACCGTGGCCCGGGTCTGCTTGGCGCGCGGCGTGAAGCGGTTGATCTATGTCGGCTCGATCGCCTCGCTCTATCTCGGCCCGCAGCCGGCCCCGGTTATCGACTCGGCACCGCCCGACGAGCAATCGGAGAAGCGCGCGGACTACGCCCGGGCGAAGGCGGTCAGCGACCGGCTGCTGCTTGAGATGCATGCGCGAGAGAGACTGCCGGTGTGCATCCTGCGACCCGGCGTGGTGATCGGCGAAGGCACGTCGCCTTTCCATTCGGGGATTGGCTTCTACAACACCGAGCAGCATTGCATCGGCTGGAATGACGGGCGCAATCCGTTGCCCTTCGTGTTGGTGGAGGATGTCGCCAAGGCGATCCTGCTGGCCTGTTCCGCACCGGGTATCGAGGGCAAGACCTATAATCTGGCCGGAGACGTGCGGCTTTCCGCGCGGGAATATATCGCCGAACTGGCGAAGGCGCTGCACAGGCCGTTGCACTATCATCCGCAGTCGCCAACCCTGCTGTGGGCGGAAGATGTGGCCAAATGGGGTGTCAAGCGCATTACCGGCCGGTCGGTGCCCATCCCCTCCAGGCGGGACTTCCTGTCGCGCGGAATGCGGGCAGAATTCGATTGCAGCAGTGCGAAGCGCGATCTCGGCTGGCATCCGGTGGCGGACCGCGACGAGTTCCTGCGCCGGGCCATCCTGACGCATGCGCCGGCCGTAGCGGCTGCCTGAAGCGACCAAAGGTCACCAGAGTATGACCGATACCGCCCTGCCGCTGGTGCTGCATGTGTTCTCGACGTTTTCCGTGGGCGGCCCGCAGGTGCGAACGGCGGCGCTGATCAACCGCTTTGGGGATCGTTTCCACCACCAGATCATTGCCATGGACGGCAATTATGCCTGCCGCGAGCGGATCGATGACCGCATAGACGTTCGCTATCCCGAACTGATTTTCGACAAGAGCGATAGCTGGGGCAATATCCGGAAGTTCCGCCGGTTCCTGCGCGAGTGCCGGCCGGATGTGCTGGTGACCAGCAACTGGGGCTCGGTCGAATGGGCGATGGCCAATCTGCCGCGGCTGGTCCGCCATGTACATATGGAGGACGGGTTCGGCCCAGACGAGCGGGAAACCCAGATTCCGCGCCGGGTGTGGACCCGGCGTCTGGCGCTGCGGCGAAGTTGCGTGGTGGTGCCATCCCGGGTGCTGCAGCGGATTGCCGCCGAGGTCTGGCGGCTGCCGGCGCAGCGGATACGCTACGTGCCGAACGGGGTCGATTTGAGCCGGTTCGCGCCCGTGGCGGCCGGCGGCGGCGGGCATTCCGACCCGGCCGCATATGGGCTGGAATTAGATGGCCCCGGATTGGGTTGGCCAAGTGGGGAGCCCGTTATCGGGACCGTTGCAGCCCTGCGGCGCGAAAAGAACCTGCTCCGGCTGCTGCAGGCATTCGGGCAGGTGGCGCGGGACATCCCGGCGCGTCTGGTCATTGTCGGCGATGGGGCCGAGCGGGCAGGCCTGGAGGCAGCGGCGCAGCAACTTGGGATCGGGGATCGGGTGTATTTCGCCGGTCATATGGCCCGGACAGAACGCGCCTACAGGAAATTCGACCTGTTCGCCATCTCGTCGGACACCGAGCAGATGCCGCTGTCAGTTCTGGAAGCGATGGCCGCGGGGCTGGCCGTTGCAGGGACCGATGTCGGCGATATTCGCAACATGGTGGCGCCGGGAAATGGCCCGTTCATTGTTGCGAAAGACGACGGGGCGCTGGCGGAGGCGATTCGGGGTTTGTTACGCGACGCGGAGCTTCGCGAACGAGTCGGAGCGGCCAATCGGGTGAAATGTGCCCTGGAATTCGATCAGGAGGCCATGTTCGCGGCATATTTTGCGCTCTATGGCGGAAATGCTGCTGATTTTCCGCCCCCTGCAGGGCAGATAGCTTCTAGTTGATTGCTCAGTCCAATCGAATTTGTTTGTCAATCAGTGATTTACGGTCAGATCAACAATCCGATATTGGCCAATCGCTTACCTCTGACAAGTCGCAATGCTTAACCTCGACGAGTCCCTTCGATTGAAAGTCAGGCAGTTTTTTATACTCGCATGCGAATTTCACGAATTATTTGTATAAAAATGGAGATTGTCTGGTGTTTTTTAACTTTCAATCGCTAAATTGTGAAACGGATTTACCGAAAAGGTTTCACCGGAGATAGACAAACGAAATTTTTATTACCATTCTTTCCAGGCAGTCGAAGTACTGTCTAGTTAGGTTGGGCACGATGAAAAAATACTCTCTCCCCCCGGGGTTGGCCATGTCCGTGATTACCCTGTTGTCGCTCGTCTTGTGGGTGGCGATCTGGGAGGCTTTGGCGCGATAGAGGCTGGTCCGAATACAGGATTGCTGACCGACCCTAGCCTAGGTTGAACAAACGGGCGGTTGCCCCAAAGGGTTGCAGCCACGAAGGTTGGACCCAACAACCGGGGGCAGAGAGCGGCGGAGCCTGTGTGATGCAGGCAATCCGCGGGTCAGACGGTTGTGGCAAGCCAGGACAGAACCTGCGCCAGGCCGTTGCGCAGGAATATCGGCTCGCGTAGCGGAAGAACAGCCCTCGCGGCCGCCGCCGAGCCGATGGAGTGGCGGATTTCGCCGGCCCGGCCGGGGCAATATTCGATCTCTGGGATGTGGCCGCTCAATTCGGCAATCACGTGCGCGAGGTCCAGCACGGTCGTGGCGCGCCCCGTGCAGACGTTGAACACCCGGGCTTCGGACGGACGCAAGGCCATCGACGCCATCAGGGCCGCCACCACATCGGTGACGAAGACGAAGTCCCGGCTTTGCATTCCGTCGCCGAAAATCTTGACGCTCTCGTTTCGACGCAACCGATCACAAAAGATCGAGATCACGCCGGAATAGGGAGATTTCGGATCCTGCCGCGGGCCGTAGACGTTGAAGAAGCGCAGGCCGACGGTGGGAATGCCGAACACATGCGTCGCGACGCGCGCGTGCAGTTCGCAGCCATATTTGTCGGCGCCGTAGGCAGATAACGGGGTCTTCGGCACGTCCTCGGTGATCGGCAGGGTCGGGCAATCGCCGTACACCGCGGCGGAGGAGGCGTAGACCACGGGAATATCCCGCGCGTTGGGCAGGGCGCGAACGGCATTGAGGAGATTGATCGTGCCGGTCAGGTTGGCCTTGTGGGTGCCGAGCCAGTCCTGTACCCCCTTCTCGACCGAGGCGATCGCGGCGAGGTGGAAGCAGCCGGCGACGCCGTCCACCGCCAAGCGGATCACGACGGGGTCGGCGACGTCACCCTTAATGTATTCGACGCCTTCCGGTAAATTGCTCAGGAAACCCGAGGATAGGTCATCGAGAACACGAACCCGGTGACCGGCGCGCAGCAGCGCCTCGCAAAGATGGGAGCCGATAAAGCCACAACCGCCGGTGACCAAAAAAAGCTGCATCTGCGCTGAATCTTTCAGGTGTCATTAGGTGTCGGCGCGAAGCCGGTTCGGCGATGCGAGCGATCATACGCCACAGCTCCGGTTGTGGACGGTGCTTAGCGGTCTACCCGCGCGCCGCCAAGCGCCGCGAGACCGAGTTTCGCAAAAACGCCG
This sequence comes from uncultured Acetobacteraceae bacterium, assembly GCA_903847525.1. Taxonomy (GTDB): domain Bacteria; phylum Pseudomonadota; class Alphaproteobacteria; order Acetobacterales; family Acetobacteraceae; genus PALSA-911. The sequence continues at coordinate 8,952 of CAINEA010000881.1, forward strand.
TAGTTTCCGGGATTGGAGGAGACCTGGCCAACCGGAGGCAGCTGTCTTGACACTGTGCGGTAGCTGACCGTTCATCGGTGAAACACCAAGAAGCAAACAGGAAGGCTGCCCGACGCCATGAGCGCAAGCACCGCAGAACGCACAAGAACCAAGCAGCTGGCCAGCTTTGCCGAAGCCGTGGCGGACATTCCCGATGGAGCCTCGATCGCCTTTGGCGGCTTCGGGCCGGTGGGTGTGCCCTACAACCTGCTGAAGGCGCTGAGCGATCACGGCGCCCGCAACCTGACCTGCATCGCCAACACCACTGGCGGTGCGCGGACGCCGCGGTTGCCGGACATCGGTCATCTGGTCGAGCAGGGGAAAGTGAAGAAGGTGATCTGCAGCTTCACCGCCGCGACGCGCGCTTCCGAGCAACTGCCGTTCACCAAATTCTACGAGGCTGGAGAGGTGGAGGCCGAACTGGTGCCGCAGGGCACCTTGGCCGAACGCCTGCGTGCCGCCGGCGCCGGAATTCCGGCTTTCTACACACCGACGGCCGTCGGCACCGAGCTGGCGGAAGGGCGCGAGACACGCAGCTTCGGCGGGCGAGAGTTCCTGCTGGAGCACGCCCTGCCGGTGGACTATGCGTTCGTGCGCGCCTGGCGGGCGGATGCGTTCGGCAACCTGCAGTTCCGCCGCTCCCAGCGCAATTTTAATCCGGTGATGGCGATGGCGGCCAAGGTGACGATCGCCGAGGTCGAGGAGGACATCCTGCCGGTCGGCGCGTTCGACCCCGACCAGATCCATACCGCCGGCATCTTCGTGCACCGGCTGGTGCGCA
>CAINEA010000882.1 GCA_903847525.1 uncultured Acetobacteraceae bacterium
TCCTGAAAATCCTGCGGTGTCAGCAGGCGAGAGCTAAGGATGTTCCGTTCGAGGTCCGGCAGCACCGTCTCACTCAGCTGCCTGGCCAGCGCCTGGCGGTACGCCTCGGCCTTCTGTTGCCAGTCGATCGGGCTGTCCAGGTTCGGCACCGGCGACAGCACATAGAACGTGTCGCATCCAGTCGGCGCCAGAGACGGATCGGTGGCGGTGGGCCGGTGCAGATATAAGGAAAAATCCTCAGCCAGAATCTTTCGCTTGAATATATCCGCCAGCAATTCCCGGTAGCGCGGACCGAGCAGGATCATGTGATGCGCCACGTCCTCGTATCGGCGGCTGGTGCCGAAATACCAAAGGAACAGGCCCATCGAATAGCGCGCCCGATCCAGCCGGCGGTCGCTCCAGCGCCTGCGATGCGCCGGCGCCAGCAGCTTGCGGTAGGTCCATGCGGAATCCGAGTTGGAAACGACGACATCGGCCGAGATCGTTTCGCCGGATGCCAGCCGCACGCCGGTGGCCGTGCGCTTTTCCACGGTAATCTCGGCAACTTCCGTGTCGCAGCGCAGCGTGCCGCCCTGGCCCTCGATCAGGCCGACCAGCCCCTGCACCAGCCGCCCGGTTCCGCCCATGGCGAAATGCACCCCCCAGCGGCGTTCCAGGAACGGTATCAGGCTGTAGATGCCGCTCGCGCTGAACGGGTTGCCGCCGATCAACAGCGGATGGAAGCTGAACACGACGCGCAGCCGCGGATCGCTGATATATTTGGCGACCAGACTATAAACGCTGCGATAGCTCTCCAGGCGGACCAGGTCCGGCACCACCCGTACCATGTCGCGCAGCGACCCGAACGGGACATGGCCGAGTTCCTCGAATCCGATCCGGCAGACGGTCTCGCTCAGCCGCATGAACCGCTCATAGCCCGCGACATCGGCTGGACAGAATTTGACCACCTCGGCACGCATGGCGTCCGCATCGCCGGAGCAATCGAAAATGGCCCCGTCGTCGAAGCGGATGCGGTAGAACGGCGAGACCGGCCGCAACTCGACGTCATCGGCCAGCCGGCGGCCGCACAGCCGCCACAAATCCTCGAACAGGAAAGGTGCGGTGATGATGGTCGGGCCGGCATCGAAGGTGAAGCCGTCCTGGCGGTAGACATAGGCCCGCCCGCCCGGTGCATCCAATTTCTCCAGGATCGTCACCCGGTAGCCGCGCGCACCCAGCCGAACCGCCGCCGCCAGGCCACCGAAACCGCTGCCGATCACAATCGCATGCGGAATTTTGGCACCCGTGCGAATGTCAGGCAGTTGCGGCAAGATGGGTGTCAATGAATTCATACAGAAGAGTGTAATCATTAATTGACAGTCATGGCCAGAGCCAATACGCGCCAAAAAGGGTTTTCGAGAATCGGATCGACATGCGTCATGTTTTTGTAGCCGCCTTGGCGATCGCCGCGGTCCTGACAGGGCTGTGGCATCTCGCCGATGCCTCCAGCGGGCTGGAAATCGTCCGGTCCCTTGTCGGTTCCACGCCGGTAACGGTGTTCCGCCCCAGGGGCGAAAATCCGGCCCCCCTCGTCGTGATCGCCCATGGCTTCGCCGGATCGCAGCAATTGATGCTACCATTCGCGCTCACCCTGGCCCGCAACGGCTATCTGGCGGTCACCTTCGACTTTCCCGGCCACGGACAAAACCCCCGCCCTTTGGCTGGCGCTCTGTCAGACGATGCGTCGCATAACCGCGACCTGCTCCAAACGCTGGGCGCCGTCACCGCGTTCGCCCGCTCGCTGCCGGGCACGGACGGAAGGCTGGCCGTGCTGGGTCATTCGATGGCGTCGGACACGGTCGTGCAATATGCGATCGACCATCCGGACGTGCAGGCGACGGTCGCGGTCTCGCTGTACGCACGCGCGGTCACCGCCACCGCGCCGCGCAATCTGCTGGTGATCGACGGCGCGCTGGAACCGGCGATGCTGACCGACGAAGGCCGGCGCGTCGTCGGCCTCGTCGCGAAGGGGCCGGTGCGCGAGCGCGTCACCTACGGCAGTTTCACCGACGGCACCGCGCGCCGCCGGGCCTTGGCCGGCGGCGTCGAACATATCGGCGTGCTCTACAGCGCCCAAAGCCAACGTGAGGCGCTTTCCTGGCTGAACCAGGTGTTCGACCGCCAGGGCAGCGGCTTTATCGATGCCCCGGGACCGTGGCTGGGCCTGCTGTTCGCCGGACTGGTCGCACTCGGCTGGCCGCTCGCATCGCTCCTGCCGCGGCTCGCCCCCGCCCCGCTCGGTGCCGGGCTGCGATGGCGGCGGCAATGGCCGATTGCCGTGCTGCCGGCAATCCTGACGCCGCTGATCACCTGGAAACTCCCCACCGATTTCCTGCCGATCCTGCTGGGCGATTATCTGGCGGTGCATTTCGCCGTCTATGGCGTGCTGACCGCGCTCGGCCTGTGGTTCGCCGGCGTTCGGTTCCGTTTCGCCAGCGCCGGCCGGATGTTCGTCGTGGCGGTTTTGGCCGTTGCCGCCTACAACATCTTCGCAATCGGCGTGCCGATCGACCGGTTCGCCACATCGTTCCTGCCGACCGGCGGTCGGTGGATCCTGATCCTGGTAATGCTTGGCGGCACGCTGCCCTATTTCGTCGCCGACGAATGGCTGACGCGGGGACCGGAGGCCGCCCGCTTCGGTTACGCCTTTACCAAGCTCTGCTTCTTCCTCTCGCTCGCCGTGGCGGTGGCGCTCAATCCGCCTCGGTTGTTCTTTCTGATCATCATCATCCCGGTGATCCTGATCTTCCTCGGCATCTACGGCCTGTTCAGCACCTGGGCCTATCGCAGGACGCGCAACCCAATGGTCGGCGCCCTGGCCAACGCGCTCGCCTTCGCCTGGGCGATCGCCGTCACCTTTCCCGCAATGGGGCGATAATGCTGCTCAGCGCCAGCGCGCACGCAGATCGTTCAGATGGGCGGTCAGTGCGGCCACCAGGCAAAGCGCAATCCAGCCCCACCAGGCGCCCACGAGTCCGCCGCGCAACGCCAGCAGCAGGAAGATCCCCGATACGAGATTGCCGAGGAAATCGCCCGGTGCGACGCCCCGGCCGGTAGACCGGTGATGCAGGACAAGGACAGCCGCCTCCGCCAGCATCAGCAGCAGAATGAGATCGACGATATGCCCGCTGGCGAACCATGGACTCATTCGCTGCAACCCATCGCCTTCAGGCACGCGGCCTGCACGATCAGTTCCGCGACTTCCTCGGGACGCTCCTCATGCGCAAGGTGGCCGAGTCCGGGCAGCAGGGTCACGGTCGCTTCCGGCAGGATCGCGCGGATGCGCAGCGCGTCCATCGGCGACAATGTCCGGTCATTGCGGCCGCTGATCAGGGTCACCGGTATCCGCAGTTGCGGAAGATCCCGCTGCAACGGCCCCAGATCCCAGTTCGCCATCATCCCAAGCGCCCCCGCGACATGCCCGGGATTGCGCAACAGGCGGCCATAAAACTCGATCCCCGCCGGATCGATGACCGATCCGGTGTCATGGATCAGCCGCTCGACACTCGCACGGTCGCCGACCATCAAGGTGAACAGCCGAGGAACCAGTTTGACGCTGGCGAGCAGCTTGGCGGCCGGCGAGAAGAACGTCGCCGGCAATCCGCGAAACGGCAGCAGCGCGCCATTCAGGCTGATCAGGCGGTCCGGGGCGATCCTGCGGTCCAGGACCATGCGCGCCAGGATGGCGGCGCCGGCCGAGTGGCCGACGACAAGGCTGGGCCGGATATCCAATGTTTCCAGCAAATCCCCGATGCCGCGCGCCATCTGCGGCAGGGAAAGCCGGTCCGGCGCCGGCATGGAAGAGAATCCGTGCCCCGGCAGATCCGGCGCGATCACGGTAAAATTGCGCGCCAAGGCCGGCGCCAGCCCGCGCCAGGAATGCGTCGCCGCTCCCGTCCCATGCAGCAGCAACACCGCCGGACCGGAGCCGAAAACCTGCACGTGCCAAGTCAATCCGGCGACGGTTACGAACCGGCTGGCCGAGCGGTTTGGCCAATCCCGGCCATCCGTCTCCCAGTCCAGCCGGTCCTTCATGGCGCCGAAGCGGCGCCGGCCACACGAATTGCCGCGGAAATTCGTGTCGCATCTGCATAGGGCAGCGGCAAATAGCGCGCATGCATTTCTGCTGCCAGGCGCTGGGCGCTGGGGTTCGGGCGCGGCGACGTATCGACCAGCAGCGAGGTAAAGCCGGCCGCCATCAGCCGCCTCGACGCTTGCAGGGCGTCTTCCTCGGCTTTGGCCCGGCCGACGCTGCCGTCGCGGGCAATGTTGGCCCGGCCATCGGTCATCAGCGCGATCACCGGAGTCTGGCCAGACCGGCGCACGGCATCAGCCAGCGCTCCCGCCGCATCGATCCCGGCGGCCAACGGCGTGCCGCCGCCGCCAGGCAGGCCAGCCAGGCTCCGCTTGGCGCGGACCAGGGAGTTGGTCGGCGCCAGCAGCAATTCCGCGCCTTGGCCGCGAAACGCCACCAGGGCCACCTTGTCGCGGCGGACATAGCAATCCGCCAGCAGCAATTCCACCGCGCCTTTTGTCTCCGCCAGCCTGGCCAGCGCCGCGGAGCCGGATGCATCGACGGCGAAGATCGTCGTCGTGCCAATGCGCTGCTTGAAACGGACGATCCGGAAATCATCGCGCCGCACCTGAATGCGTCTCGGACCGCCGGCCGGCTTGGGCGCGTCGGCTTCCCGGCGACGCAGGGTCTGCCACGGCGCGGCGGCCTTCAGCGTCTCGATGATGTGCAGGCGCGCACCGGCCCTCGGCTCGCCCCGCCGCGTGCCGATCGGCCGTCCATGCGACTGGGAATGCTTGACCTGGCCAGCACGGCCAGAGGTCTGCGCGCGCGGCGGTCCGCCATTGGCAAGTTGCAACTGCGACAGCAAATCCGCGGGCATGGCCGCCTGCACGGCCGCCAGAACCATGTCGGTCATCGATTGCTCGCCATCGGAGCTTTCGGCCGGTTCCTCGTCCGGCTTCGGTTCGCCATCCGGCGGCGGGTCCGCCTCTTGCGGCGGCGGTTGAGGCGCCTCCTCCTCGTCCGCATCGTCCTGCCGGGGCACGATGGTAGCGCGTCGGGCAAAGACCAGACGCGCTGCGGCGGCTGCGTCCTGCAGGTTCGCCTCGGTCCGCCCTGCCAGCGCGGCGGCGGCTCTCGCCACGCGCAGCGCCAGCAACGGCGCACGGATCGATGCGATCCCCAGCGCCTGGGCCGTGCCGCAGAGCGTTTCGAGCATATCGTCACTGGCTGTCACCGCGCCCAGCCGGCTGCGTGCCGCAACGATATAGGATGTATTTTGCAACGGACGATCGAGGTCGCCATGCGCGATGCCGGCAAGATCGAGATGAAAGGCAAGCCGATCTGTCAGCCCGCTGCACGGCCGCTCCTCCACGGCCATGCCTTCGTCGAGCGCGACCATGCCGATCCGTGCCGCGATCGCCTGCCCGATCCCATCCCGTTCCAGCGCGATCTCCCCGACATCGAGAACCCGCGACAGCCGCGCGGCCATCCCGGCGGACACGCGTTCGGCCATGGCCAGCAACACGACCCCGCCATCCGCCTCCGCTAGAATGCCGCGCTGCGCCACCGGGCGTCCTGCCCGTAGCGTCGCCGACAGATCCAGCCCTCCCAGCAGGCGGTCATCCGATATGTGGACCGGCACCCGCCGCACGGCATCGCCCGCCGGCAGCAAGTCCCGCAGCAGGCCGAGCCATCGATCGCGCACCGGTCCGGCAAGCGCGCGCAGCCACACGCCGCCGGTCCCGGCGGGATCGACCGCGAACAGCGCGGCGGCCAGCACGGCGTCGGACCACGGGACATCAGGCCTGGGAGAAA
>CAINEA010000883.1 GCA_903847525.1 uncultured Acetobacteraceae bacterium
ATGATGCCGCGGCTTCTCTGGGCAGGCGTCCGCACCACGCCCATGCCATACCGGTTGCTCAAGCTGGCCGATATTTATGTTTGAGCGGGACAACGATCAGTCAAGAAAACTGGCTGAGAAAAGTGCGTAAACAGGATTTCTTTTGCTTGTCAATTGCAGGGCTTTTTCTTGTTGCCTGCCGAAACACGCTGCCGGATGGCACGCCATATATTCTTGATGACCCGGAGGTTGCCGCCTACGTTGAGGCAAATTATCCACGCATTCCTCCTGGCACATGCTATCCGGCAACTCAGACAAGAGGGAAAGCAACGGCTTGCTTTCCTGGAGGAGAGGCAACAGTAAGACAATTCATGGATGCTCAAAAAGCATCCGCCAAGAATTGACCCGGGGTGCGGCATGCGTGCGACACCCGCGTTAATGTCATGCAACGCATGGTGCCTACTGTGCCCCGATGATAACGACCGAGGCACGGGTTTCCCCAATAAAAAAGGGACGAAACGGTCAAACGTCCGGTCTCACTATAACGCCGGCTAGCAAGCCGTAGGGCGGATAAGCGAAGCGCAATCCGCCAACGCAACTCAAGCTCATTCCCTGGCGCCAACAGGCCCAACACCGTCGGTGCTGCAACCGAAAGCGGAACGGCCAACCGTCACGTGACCGAATCCCGTAATGGAGGCGCGTTGCGTTGGCGGATTGCGCTGCGCTTATCCGCCCTACGTCACTGTCCCGCCCGCCCTCAATCCACGATCGCCGAATAAACCAGATCCCGGAACAGCACCCGGTAATGCTCCCGCGGCCCCGGCGCCTGGATCATCAGCACGGCGAACAACCGCTCAGCCGGGTCCACCCAGAACGACGTCCCCGCCGCCCCGCTCCAGTAATACTGCCCGGTCGATCCCGGCATCACGGCGATGCCTGGCTGCAGGCGCACCGCGAACCCCAGCCCGAAGCCATAGCCGTCCGGTAGCAGGTCCAGCGACCCCCCGATCGGCCCCAGATGGTCCGCGGTCATCAATTCGATCGTCTTGCGGCCCAGCAGTCGGGTGCCGTCCAGTTCGCCGTTGTTCAGCAGCATCTGCAGGAACCGCGCATAATCCATCGCGGTTGAAACCAGTCCGCCGCCCCCCGATTCAAAGCGCGGCTTACGGGTCACGTTCAACAGGCTCACATCCACGCCGCTGTCCGGATCCTTGGCGAACGCGCCGGCCAGCCTTCCGCTTTTGTCCTCCGGCACGTAGAACGCCGTCTCCGTCATGCCCAACGGTTTCAGGATGCGGGCATCCAGGAACTCGCCCAAGGTCTGCCCCGAAACCACTTCCACGATGCGCCCCAGCACGTCGGTGGACCGGCTGTATTCCCAGCGCGTGCCCGGCTGGTGCGCCAGCGGCAGCCCGCCCAGCATCGCCGCCTGATCCTCGTTCGTCTGGTTGAGCCGATTGACCTTCGCCTCCATATACGCCTTCTGCACCGGCCCGTTGCCGCGGAACTCATAGGTCAGGCCGGAGGTGTGGCGCAGCAGGTCCTGCACAGTCGACTCACGATCGGCCGGCACCAGTTCCACCCGTCCCGCCCGCTCCACCGCGACCTGCTGGCCGGCGAATTGCGGGACGAACTTGGAAACCGGATCGTTCAGCAGGATCCGGCCCTCCTCCCAGAGCATCATGATCGCGACCGACACGATCGGCTTGGTCATCGAATAGATCCGGAACAGGCTGTCCGTCTGCATCGGATCGGCCGATCCCGGATCCCGCTGCCCGAACGCCTCCAGATACGCCAGCTTGTCATTACGCACGATCGCCACCACCGCGCCGGGGATCTGCCCGGCGGCAACGCGCTCGTTCAGCACGGCGGACAGCCGTGCCAACCGGTCCGAACAAAGTCCGACATCGCCCGGCTTGGCTGCGGGCAAGGATTGAGTGGTCATGCTGGTGGTTCCCCCGATTGGCGTGATTGGGTGAAACCATGGCCGGACGCGCGCGGCAAAACAAGCCGGGCTTGCCGCTGGCCGGAAACGCGTGGCTTAATCGCCGGGCAGAAACGAGCGCACAAAAGAACGAGGGGGAAGGAACCATGGTATCGTCGGATCTCGACGCTGCGACGGGCAAGCATCTCGCCGATAAATACGCCATCGTGGGGGTAGGGGAGACGCCCTATCTGCGCGGCGCCGGCTCCGGGCGCACCACCCGCGCCTTGGGCACCACGGCCATCCGCGCGGCGCTCAACGATGCCGGCATGAAGGCGTCCGACGTGGACGGCATGCTGTCCTATTCAGGCAACGACTCTACTTTCTCCCCCTTCCTCGCCGGCGATCTCGGCATCCGCCTGAACTTCTACATGGACGTGCATGGCGGCGGTTCGTCGACGGAGGCGCTGATCGGCATCGCCATCGGCGTGATCGAGGCCGGGATGTGCAAGTCCGTGGTGATCTTCCGCTCGATGAACGGCTATTCTCAGGTCCGCATCGGCGGCACCGGCGCCCGCTCCGCCGTGCCCGTCAGCGGCGACCAGATCCACAGCCGCGCCTATGGCTGGCAGGCGGCGGGGCAGATGTTCGCGCCGACTTTCCTGCGCCACATGTACGATTACGGCACCAAGCCCGAACAGGTGGCGATGGTGAAGGTCGCCCATTCCCAGCATGCCTCCAACAACCCCAAGGCGCTGTATAAGAAGCGCATGACGGTGGAGGACGTGCTGTCCAGCCGCATGATCGTCAAGCCGCTGCATCTGCTCGATTGCTGCGTGGAAACCGACAACGCCAACGCCATCATCGTCACCACCCGCGAACGCGCGAAGGATCTGAAGCAGCACCCGGTGCTGATCCGCTCCGTGGTCGGGCGCTGCTGCAAGCCGCGCATCGACATGCACTACCAGCACGGCCCGATCTCCACCGTCGCCGGCCATTACGCCAAGGAAATCCTCTGGCCCAACGCCGGCGTCGGGCCGGAGGACATCGACGTCACCGGGTCGTACGACGCCTTCACCTTCACCACGATGCTGCAGCTGGAGGATTACGGCTTCTGCAAGAAAGGGGAAGGCGGGGACTACGTTTCCAACGGAACCATCCAGCTCGGCGGCAAGCGCCCGAACAACACCTCCGGCGGCCATCTGTGCGAGGGCTACACCCACGGCATCGCCATGGTGATCGAGAACGTCCGCCAGCTGCGCCACGACGTGGACGACAGCTGCCCGGTCGGGGCGGACGGCAGGCGCCAGCACACCTACGATTACAGCGAAGGCGGCTGCCGGCAGGTGAAGAACGCGCAACTGAGCGCCAATCTGGGCTGGGCGATGCCGGGCACCGGCTCGGCCATGGTCATGCGGAGGGGCTGAGACAATGTCGTTGCAAGGCAATTATCTGGGCATGGGCCTGAGCGTCGATGATCTCGACATTGAGAACATCGAGTATTTCCGCCATTGCGCGGCGCATGATTTCCATCTGCAGGAATGCACCTCCTGCAAGCTGGTGCGCTATCCCCCCACCACCGCCTGCCCCTGGTGCATGTCCGGCGAAAGCCGCTGGATGAAGGTGGAAGGGAAGGGGACCGTGCACTCCTATGCTGAGGTGCACCACGCCATCCAGCCCGCCTTCAAGGGCCACACGCCGTATCACGTTCTGCTGGTCGATCTGGACACCCAGAAGGGCAAACCGAGCGAACATGAGGCGCTGCGCGTCGTCGGCAACCTGACCACGCCGGACGGCACCCTGGCAACGCCGGACCAGGTCGCCAGGGTCGGGATCGGCACCCGTGTGCGGATGGTCTTCTCCGACGTGTCCGAGGGTTTGTCGCTGCCGCAATGGACCATCGACGAAGCGGCCGCCCAGCCCGCCCATCCCTGGCGCTACCCGGAATAGCGGCCGGATCGGGGAAAGATCGCGCTTGCCCCGATGCGCGATCCCCGCTTAGGATTCAATACGGTAGCGCCGGGCGTCGGCGAACCTCGGGAGGTTATCGGCTTGGGGGACGGCTTCACGCTCACGCTGGCCAGCGATCTGGCCGAGATCTCCCGCCTGACGGAGCGTCTCGCCCGTTTCGGCCGTGACCACGATCTGCCCGAGCGCGCGGTCCAGCACATGACCCTGGCGCTCGACGAATTGATCACCAACGTCGTCGAGCATGGCACCCCCGATGGCGCGCCCGACGCGGCGAACGCCGAGCCGACGGTCAACGTGCATCTATGGCTGGAACCGGGCTGGCTGCACGCCGAACTGGTCGATGCCGGCCGCGCCTTCGATCCGTTCGCCCAGGCAAAGGAGCCGGATATCGAGGCCGACCTGGAAGACCGCCCGATCGGCGGCCTCGGCGTGCATTTCGTCCGCACGCTGATCGAGCGCACCAACTACCAGCGCAGCGGCAACAACAACGTCATCCGTCTGGCGAAATCCCTCGCCATGGACTGACGTCCGGGGATTACGCTTTCGCCGGAGCGGATTTGAGCTGGTTGGCATAGCGCTGGATCAGCCACACCGTCCGCTCGAACAGGCTGGTCATCGTATAGACCGCCTGCTGGCTGTCCGGATCGGCGCGTCCCTCGACACCGATCACCCGCCGCCGCATCCCGTCCACTACGTCACCGCGGTCCGAGGACAGTTGCAGCAGCAGATCGATGTCGAACGCATCCTCGGTTTGCGCCGCATCGTCCACGCACAGCAGCAGCGCCCCCAGCCCCTCGGCCAGCGCGTTTGCCAGCGCGGCGGCCGTTGCGTACGGCCTGGCCTCCTGGATCGTGCGGGTCAGGTCGGCCAGCGTCTCGTGCAGGTTGCGCAGCACCTCGTTGCGGTTCTGCAGATTGGCCAGCAGGTCAGTCTGCTCGCGTGACAGCGGCGATCCGGCGACGGAGGCGAGGAACATGCCGATCTCCCCGGCCAGCCGTACCCCGATGGCGCCGACCTGCGCGGGCGGAATGTCGGCGGCGTCCGGCGGCGGCGATCCGTCGGGCAGCGTCCCCGGCAGCAGCTGCGCCACGCGCCGCTGTTCGCGGCCCGCCAGCAGCAGGGCAAGCTCGGGATCGCTGACCGCCTCGGGGTAGATGAAACGGGGATGCGCCAGGCTCTCTCCCGGCGCCGGCGGCGCGAGGACGTCCAGCGCGCGGGCCACCCAGCGCCTCGCGGCCAGATGCACCAGCAAAGGGCTGCACTCGCAGGACAGATACAGCAGCGCCAATTGCCGGTTCGGGGCCGCCGAAACCCACGCGATCGCCGTCCCGATCAGCGGCAGGTCGAACGCGCGCTCCAACAGCAGCAGCGCCAGCAGCAGCACCATGCCGACAACCTTGGTCAGGCCCTGGAAGATCTGCATCTGCCGCTGGCTGCCGCGCCTCGTGACCAGGCCCATCACCAGCGCGCTGATGCCGGACCCCAGCACCCCGCCGGTAACCACCATCTCCGCCGCGCCGAACGGGATCAGACCCGCCTGGAACGCGGCCATGATGGTGATCGCCGTGCCGGACGCGGATTGGGTCACGATGGCGGCAAAGGCGCCGAAGATCAGGCTCAGCACGGCCGACGCGCCAACGATATGCACGATCCACAGCTTGATCTCGCTGGCGATGCCCTTGGCCGCGGCTCCCGTCTCGATCGTGTCCCCGCCGCTCAGCCCCTCCGTGCCCGTATGCATCAGGCCAATGCCCAGCAGCAGCAGCGATAGGGTGAACAGCGCCTCCAGCGCGGCGCGGCGCGGCTCGGGCCCGGTGCGGTCGAAATACAGCCAGATGCCCGCGATGCCGAGAATGGCCAGCCCCAGGATCTGCAGATCGATCGAGGCCACGAGCACGAGCGCCGAGGAACCGATATTGGCCCACAGCATCATGCTCAGCGCCGTGGGCGCGTTGATCACCCCCGCGACGACCAGCCCCACCAGGATCGCGATCACCCCGGAAGCGCTCTGCACCAGCGCGCCCAGCGTGGTGCCGGCCAGCGGGGAAAGCGCGGGATTGCTGGTGTGGCGCGCCAGCGTCTGGCGCAACCGCCGCCCGCCGAGCTGGATGGAATGGGCGCCGATCCGGTTGATCGACGACAGGAACAGCCCAAGACCGCCGAAGAAGACGATCAGCGAATGCAACTGCGTGGTCATCTTGCCTTTGCGGCGGGTTCTGTCAGCGCGGCAAGATCGCGATGGCGAACAGGCTTAGCGCAGGGCGGCAAGCGCCGAGTCGCGTTCTGGGTGGATGCTGAAGATGGACAGCGAACTGAACCCACTGATCTCGAACACCTCGGCGATCTGCGGACCCAGCGAGCACAGCGCCACCCGGCCGCCCTTGGACTGCATCTTCTTGGCCGCTTTCAGCACCACCCGCAGGCCGGCGCTGCTGATATAGGTCAGGTCGGCGAAGTCGATCAGCAGCCGATCGGCACCGCCATCGGCGGCGGCCATGAATTCCGTCTCGAATGCCGCCGCGGTGGCACTGTCCAGCCGGCCTTTTGGGGTCAGGATTGTTTCAGCCATGGATGGACCCGATCTGGGCCGGAACACGGAAAACCGGCACGGCGAATTTGCTGAGAGCGTTCATACCCGATCTTAGGCGCGGACGCGACCGGCTGGCTACTGATCCTTCGGCATTAAAGATGCTTTCCGGCATCGACCAGGATCGTCGTGCCGGTCGTCTGGCGCAGATTGACGATGATCCCCATCGCCGCCAGGGCGATATCGTCCGCCTCCGTCACGATCCGCAGCGGCGCGCTGGCCGCGGCCCGCTCGACGATGTCGCGCCCGCGCCCGGGTACGAAATCGGTGGCCACGGCGGAAGGCGAAATCCCCACGACCCGGATCTCCGGCCCCAGCACACGCGCCAGCGACACGCCCATCACGTCCAGCGCCGCCTTGGACGCACCATAGGCGATCGAGCTGCCGGTCCCGGAAATGCCGGCCAGCGAGGAAATGTTGATGATCACCGCGTCTCCACTGGCCTTCAGCAACGGCCGGAAGGCGCGGATGGTCGCGAACGGCCCGCGCACATTGGTGATCAGCACCTGGTCGAACAGCGCATCGTCCAGCCCGTCCAGATCGTCATGCTTCACCGCGCGGGTCACGGCGGCGGAATTGATCAGGATATCCACCTTGCCATGCGCCGCCCCGACCTTGGCGGCGGCCGCGGCGATCGCCTCGCTGTCGGTCATCGGCAAATGCAGCATTTGATGCCCCTTGCCGGGC
>CAINEA010000884.1 GCA_903847525.1 uncultured Acetobacteraceae bacterium
GGTCTCTGATGGCCGCATATCGCGTGCGGATCGCGTTCTCGTCGATCATCCGCGAACCGTAGCCACTGCACAGCCGAGCCGGAATCCTCTACCCGAGAAAAATCCAACCCGAATCTCTTATTCCTGCGCGGCCCCTAAGCGGCTTTCGCGAGCTGCACGCCGGAGGCGTCGAACGCGGCGAACAGCTTGGCTTCCTGTTCAGCGGTCAATGGCATGTGTGGCGGGCGGATATTGAGCCAGGTGGCATCCCCGGTGTGGCGGGCCTTCAGCGCCTTCAGGCCAGGGATCAGCGGCACGGTGGTGACGGCCTTGCGGGTGGCCGTGAGCGTGGTCTGGGCGGCAGCGCCCATGGCGTTGTCCCAGTTTGCATAGACCTGGGCGCCGATGGCGCAGTTCACGTTGGAGGCGGCGGTGATGCAACCGGCACCGTCGGCGGCGAGCAGGTTCTGCAACAGGCTGTCATCGCCGGCGTAGACCTCGAAGCCGTCCTTGGCGAAATGGTCGGCATAGCCGCGGGTGTTGCTCCAGTCGCCGCTGCTGTCCTTGATGCCCTTGAACAGGGTCGGATAGGCCTTCAGCAGGCGGCCGATCAGGTCGATGCCGAAGGGCACGGCGGACTGGGCGGGGAAGTGATACAGATAGATCTTGATGCCGTCGGCGCCGACGCGCTGGGCGACCTCGGAGAAATAGGCGAACAAGCCATCGTCGGATGGGTTCTTGTAGAAGAACGGCGGCAGCAGCAGCGCGCCGCGACAGCCGAGTTTCGCCGCCACGCGGGTGAGTTTCACGGTGTCCGTCAGGGCCGGGGTGCCGGTGCCGGGCAGCAGCTTGGCAGCGGGGATACCGCGCTCGACCAGGCCTTCCATGACCTCGATACGTTCGTCGATGCCGATCGAGTTGGCTTCGCCGGTGGTGCCGAGAATGCCCAGGCCGTTGCAGCCATTGGCCAGCAGCCAGCGGCAATGCGCGGCCATGCGGTCGATGTCGATTGAGTAGTCGGCGCACATGGCGCTGAGAACGGCTGCGTTGACGCCGCCATAGAGAGCATTCTTCATCATTCGGGCGTCTCCTTCTGGAGGGCTTTGAGTACGGCCAGGCGCGGCCGGCGGGGCGATTTCTGCGTGGCGGGTTGTTTAGCCTTTGGTAGCTTGCCGGGCCAGTCCACGATGTGGTGCTCGAGTGGACCGGCGCGGCGTTCGTCCACGGCGCGGCCGCTGACCGAAACGCCGGAAGTGTGCACGGTGCCGGGGTCGCCCGACACCAGCGGGTGCCACCAGGCAAGGTCCTTGCCTTCTTCCAGCCGGCGATAGGCGCAGCTGGGCGGCAGCCAGTCGATTTCGGCCAGGGTTTCCGGGGTCAGGTTGACGCAGTTGGGCACCTTGCTGCGGCGATTGGCGTAGTCGCTGCATTGCGTCGTGGTCAGGTTGAGCAGGCGGCAGGCGACGTTGGTGTAGGCGAGGTCGCCGGTGTCCTCGAACCGCAGCTTGTGCAGGCAGCAGCGGCCACAGCCGTCACAGAGAGATTCCCACTCCTCGCGGGTCATTTGCGAGAGGGTCTTGGTCTTCCAGAACGGGGCAGGGTCGGTCATGCGATCGGCAGACTAGGCTGGTCCGCTCCCGAACGAAAGCACGGGAGATGGAGGTGCTATGGCTTCTTGGGCAGTTGCAGGGTTTGCGGCGCACCGGTTGGGGGCGGGAGGCTCTGTTGCTGTACCGAGCTGCGGGCGGCCGATTGCGTGGGTAGGGGGGCGAGCGGCTGTGGGGAGCCGGAAGCCTGCGGCGGGGGCAGATTGGCCGGGGCGGCGGCGACGCGGGTCAGCACCTCGCGCAGCGGGTCGGCGCCCTGGTTGATGCCCTGCATGCCGATGACGATTTCCTGCGATCCCAGAGGCTTGCCATAATAGGCTTGGTTCCACTCACTCCGCACCGACATCAGGCTACCTTGCAGCGAGAAGCCGGCGAACAGGCCGCGGGTCTTGGAGAAGGCGACGATGTCGGCGCCGACGGCTGCTGTCGTGGAGCCCTCGACGCCCGCGCCCATGTCGGCAACCGCGATCGAGACATCGCCGCCGAGCTTGAACTGGCTGTCGAGCACGGCATGCAGGCCCTTTTCAGTCAGGACCATCATCATGAACTCACTGTCCTGGATGCCGATCTGCAGGCCAAAGCTGCCGGTGCTCATCACGTAGAAGGACGGGTAGGACCAGGAGCCGCCGCCATCGCGTGCGACCAGGACGCAGCCGCCGCCTTCGCCGCCGAGGAAGAAGCTGACCTTGAAGACGCGCGGGCAGACCATCACGGCGCGGGCCTGGCGGAGCTGGCTTTTCTGGTCTTTGGCGTCGGCGGGGCCCACGATTTCCTGCACCGCCAGGGTGGCGCGGTCGACCAGGGCCTGCTGTTCGGACTGCGCCATGGCGGGCTGGGCCAGGATGAGCAGGGCGGCTGCGGCGAGGGTCTGGATGGCGGCGCTGCGGATGCGCGACATGACGGCTCTCCGGTGTGAGGCGATGTTGAACGAATCGGCAGGATATGCCAGCCGGCCGATTCGGGCCGAGCCCTATGTGTTGGGTAGCGGCGTGGCGGAAATAGGGCAGGTTTCAGGCCAGGATGCGGCCGGAGATTGGCCGAAAACCTCGTCCCAGGCCTGGTGGAGCGCCACGTCGGCCTCGGCCATGGTCACGGGGATGCCGAGTTTGTGAAGACTGGTCACGCCGTGTTCGCGGATGCCGCAGGGGACGATGCCGGTGAAGTGGGACAGATCGGGGTCCACGTTCAGCGCGACGCCGTGCCAGCTGACCCAGCGGGTGACGCGCACGCCAATGGCGCCGATCTTAGCCTCGGCGCCAGTGGCGCGGTCGGCAACCCAGATGCCGACGCGCCCTTCGCGGCGTTCGCCGCGGACGTTGAAGCGATCGAGCGTGCGGATGAGCCATTCCTCTAGCCCGTGCACGTAGCAGCGCACGTCCCGCGCCGGGACGCTGCCGTGGCGTTTGTTCAGGTCCAGCATGACGTAGGCGGTGCGCTGGCCGGGGCCGTGATAGGTCCATTGGCCGCCGCGGCCGGCGGCATAGGTGGGGAAGCGGCCGGGCTGTTCGAGTTCCTCGGGCTTGGCGGATGTGCCGGCGGTGTAGAGCGGGGGGTGTTCGACCAACCAGACCTGTTCAGCGATCGTGCCGGCGCGGATTGCCGCCACACGCGCGGTCATGGCCTCCAGCGCGTCGGGGTAGGGGGTGAGGCCTTCGGCGATGCACCATTCGGGTGCATCTTCGGTCATTGATGCGTGCGAGTTCATCGGCTATACCCCGCGGCCTTGGGCAGGCTTGATGCCCGGACTATGCGGTCGTGGCGAAATGGTAGACGCGCAAGCTTGAGGTGCTTGTGGGGGAAACCCTGTGGAAGTTCGAGTCTTCTCGACCGCATTTAAATATCCCTGGAAAAAGCAAGTTAAGGCCGGGGGCTCTGCCCCCCACGCTTGAAGTTTGGGCCCCCCGCCAAAGGCGAGCCTTTGGAAACCTTCCGTTTGTTTGGGAGTGCAAGGGGGGCCGACACGGACCTTGTTCGGTCATGATTGGCCCCCCTTGCACTCTCAAACCAAGTATGGGGTTCTAAGGGCTTGCCCTTAGCGGGGTCCAGGGGCGGCGCCCCTGGCCTTTCTTCCTTCTTACCAGGACGACATGGCGATGGATGACGATTTCCGTAAGGCGGCGCTGGATTATCATCGCTATCCGAGGCCGGGGAAACTCGCGATCGAGCCGACCAAGCGGATGGCGACGCAGCGGGACCTGGCGCTGGCCTATTCCCCGGGCGTCGCCGCCGCGTGCGAGGCGATCGTGGCGGATCCGGATGCGGCGTACGAATACACCGCGCGAGGCAATCTGGTCGCGGTGATCTCCAACGGCACCGCCGTGCTGGGTCTGGGCAATATCGGTGCCCTGGCCGGCA
>CAINEA010000885.1 GCA_903847525.1 uncultured Acetobacteraceae bacterium
CGGTTCGGCCCTCTTCCCAAGGAACCAACTAAACCGGGTCCAGGGAACGCGTTCCCTTGCGGGGTGGAGGGGCGGAGCCCTTCCTGGGGTTTGGGGCAAAGCCCCAACCTTGCCTACCGGCGCATCCTCGCCGCAGGGTGCTCGGCCGGCAACCGGGCCCGGCCGGGGCCGTATAGTTTCTCACGCAAAGGTCCTGGTGCGTACTCGGTCTTGTAGACCCCCCGCCGCTGCAGTTCCGGCACCACCAGCTCGACAAAATCCGAAAATGTTTCTGGTGTTACTGCATAGGCCAGATTGAAGCCATCCACATAGGTCG
This sequence comes from uncultured Acetobacteraceae bacterium, assembly GCA_903847525.1. Taxonomy (GTDB): domain Bacteria; phylum Pseudomonadota; class Alphaproteobacteria; order Acetobacterales; family Acetobacteraceae; genus PALSA-911. The sequence continues at coordinate 317 of CAINEA010000885.1, forward strand.
CCGCCATCCAGGCCTGCATTTCGTCGGCCACCTCGGCGGGCGATCCCACCACCACGGGGCCGCGTCCGCCGATGGCGGCATGCTGGGCTATTTCGCGCACCGTCCATTTGCGTGAAGGGTCGGAAATGGTGAACGCTTCCAGGGCGGACGTCATCGAGTTGGTCTTGCCGTATTGCACCGTGTCGTCCGGCCCCAGTTTGGCGAAATCCACGCCGGTCCAGCCGGACATCAGTGCCAGCGCGCCCTCTTCGCTGACATAGCCGCGATATTCGGCAAGCTTGTCCTGTGCGGCCTTCGTGGTTGGTGCGGTGATCACCGTCATCATGGTGAAGATCCGGATTTCCGCCGGATTGCGCCCATAGGCAGCGGCCTTGGCGCGAATGTCGGCGACGATCGGGGCGATGATCTGCGGCGAGGGGCCATTGATAAACACGCATTCGGCGTGTCGTGCGGCAAAGGCACGCCCGCGGGTCGAGGCGCCGGCCTGGAACAGCAGTGGCGTGCGCTGCGGGGATGGCTCGCAGAGATGGATCGCGTCCATCTGGAAATACGGCCCATCGTGATGGATGCGATGGATCTTTCCGGCGTCGGCGAAGCGGCGTGCCTCGCGGTCGCGCAGCGCGGCGCCGTCTTCCCAACTGCCTTCCCACAGCTTGTAGACGACGTCCATGTAGTCCTCGGCGATTTCGTAGCGCGTGTCGTGGTCGGGCTGCGTGACCTGGCCCATTCCCTTGGCGGCGCTTTCCAAATAGCCGGTAACGATGTTCCAGCCGATCCGTCCGTTGGTCAGGTGATCGAGCGTCGACATGCGCCGGGCGAAGGGATACGGGTGTTCGTAGGACAACGAGCAGGTAACGCCGAAGCCCAGGTTCGTGGTCGCATGCGCCATCGCAGGCACGACCATCAGCGGGTCGTTCACCGGCACCTGCACCGCCTGTTCCAGCGCCATTTCCGAACCGCCGCCATAAACATCGTAGATCCCGAGCACGTCGGCCAGGAACAGCGCGTCGAACTTCCCGCGTTCCAGCAGCTGCGCAAGGCCGACCCAATAGTCAAAGGTGTTATACGAGTCGGCCCGATCGCGCGGATGGGTCCACAACCCCGGCGACTGGTGGACGACGCAGTTCATGTCGAAGGCGTTCAGGCGGATTTGTTTGGGCTTGGCTGGGGGCATTGGGCGCATCATTTCATTGGCGGGCCCGATCCGATCGGGGCCGCGCAGGGATTGCCGGATCGGGTGGAACGCCTAGCGCTGGCTGCCGAAGCCCAGGAAGCCGGCATTGGGCACCGGCGCGCCGCCGTCATTGGCGAATAGCTTCGGCTTGCCTGCGGTCGCCGGAGCGGCCTCGCGCGCGGCCCGAGTCGCCTTGGGTGCCTTCGGCGGCGCCTTGTTGGCCTCCTGCAGCAGCGCCTTGACGCTCTTGCCGGAACCGGGGGCGGCCGGCGCGCCACTGCCGCTTGATCCGCGCATCGACAGCAGCAGGAAGGTGATGTCGTTGCGGCCGAGATCGACAGCGAGGTCGATCGGGGTAAGCCCCAGGATATTGCGGGCGTTCAGGTCCGCGCCGCGGCTGATCGCATCCTTCACATAGACCATGTCGCCTCGGTTGATCCCGTCGAACAGCGCCTCGTTCGGGGCCATGTCGCTGGCGATGCGATCGGCGGGCACGGTCTCGTTCTTTTCCGTGCGCGAACCCGGCAACGCGGAGGGGCGGCGAAGCACCGGCTTGCTGGTCTGTCCGCCGGCGCCTGCGGTTGCACTGCCCGGGCCAAGCACCCCGCCGGTGATCTGGTTCTGCGCAAGGGCCGAGCCGGCCATCAAGGGGACGGTCAGCAACCCGATTGTCAGCAATCCGATGACGGGGGCGCCGATCCCAAGGTAAGGGACGGCCGATAGGCCCGCCACGCCGTGTTTGGCCAGCCAGCATGCAAGGGTTTGAAAGCGTTTCATGGATTTCAGTCTACCTCAGCCGCGGTTCAGCCACCAGAAGCCTGCGTTGAGATAGGTCGCATAGCTGCTCCAAGCCAGGTACGGAAGCAACAATCCGGCGGCCAGGCGGTCGATCCGGGCAAAATGGAGGATGGTCAACGCGATCAGCGCCAGCAGACCGAGGATCACCAGCAAGGCCGCGCCCGGTGCGTGCAGGCCGAAGAACACCGCCGGCCACAATGCATTGGCGGCCAGTTGCCAGCCCCAGACCATCAATGCGTCAAAGGCTTGGGGCCGTTCGGCGATGTTGGAGGCATGCCGCCATACCAGCCAGGCGGCGCTGCCCATCGCGACATACAGCGCGGTCCAAACCGGCGCGAACAGCCAGTCAGGCGGCGCGCCCGGCGGGCGAAGCAGGGAGTGATACCAAGTGGCCAGATTGCCAGCCGTTATCGCACCCGCCGCCGCACCGGTCAGCAGGCACAGGCCAACCAGCCCGACGAGCATCAGCGTCGACGTCGTCCGCCCGGGCGGCCCGGAGGGTGTACGCGGCGGGAACCTTGGTCCTGTTGGGGGCGGCTGGCGGAAGACACGTTCCTTTCATGCAGACCTGAAAAGTTCAGACTGAATTCAACGACATTATGCGCCTTCTCGGCGCCAAGCGGCCAGTAGCAGCCCCAGCATCATCGGCAAGGCGACCCAGGAGGGCAACAGGCCGAGCCCGACGATCCCTGTCACGATATGGTCATGGCGCGCCGCCAGCCCGATCCAGGCGCTGCCCGAAGCGGAGCGGCCAGACTCGATCCGGCGCAATTCCGGAACCATCGGCCCGGCGCCGCGACCGTCCGTCCCGAGCCAGTGCACTCCGCCGCCGGATGCCCGGGCCAGGGGGGACAGGATGCCTGCCGTGGCACGTAGATCGGCCAGTTCCGCCGGATTGGCGGCACCCGATGCGGCATAGGCGGTCCGTACGCCATCACTGACCTGCCACACACCCGGCAGGTTGGCCGGTAGGTCAGCGGATGCGCGTCCGGGGCCGTTCGCGCGCAGGGCGCTGCTGGTCCGCTTACCATCGGGATCGATGATCGTGACCGTTTCCGATGCAGCCGGGTCCGTCGTCCGCCTTTCGATGTGTAGGCTGGCATCGGTCACCCGCGCGGTCAGCGCGTTCTCCTCCAGTTCCGGTTCCTGCATCAGCCAATGCGCGACGCGGCGCAGCAATTCCGCCTGCGGCCCGCCTCCCTGGTGCCCGCGCGACCACAGCCAGATCTGGTCTGACAGCAGCAATGCCGCCCGGCCCTTGCCGTAACGTCCCGTGATCAGCAGCGGCGACCCGTCAGCGGCGCTCATAAGCACGTCGCCGTGCACGCCGGCGGGGTCGATGCGGCGATACCAGGATCCCCATTCCGGACGCTTGTCGCCAGGCTTGATGCCCGTATTGGCGCTGGCCAGCGCCTGGGTGACCGGATGGCGAGCACCGAGTTCGGTCACCTCCGGGCGGAACGCTCCGTTTACCACGGCGCGCCCGGGCGCCGCCCGGGCCGGCAGCACCGAGCCAAGCGGTGTGGTTGCCAGGCTGGCCGGGCCGGCAAATTCCGGTCCTACCGAAAGCAACAGCGCGCCGCCCTCGCGGACATGGTCGGCGATGTAGCCCAGATAGGGCGTTGGCAGCAGCCCACGGTTCTGGAAGCGGTCGAGTACGATCAGATCGAAGCTGTCGAGCTTGTCGAGGAACAGCTCGCGCACCGGAAAGGCAATTAGTGCCAGTTCGTTTAGCGGCGTCTGATCGTCCTTCTCCGGCGGGCGAAGGATGGTGAAATGAACCAGATCCACCGCAGGATCGGCCTTCAGCAGCCGCCGCCAGGTGCGTTCGCCGGAATGTGGCTCGCCGGAGATCAGCAAGACGCGCAGCCGGTCGCGCACGCCGTTGACCTCGATCACCGCGCGGTTGTTTAGCGTGGAAATCTCTCCCGGCAGGGTGTCGGCCGCCAGTTCGATCACGGTGGGGCCGGCGCGGGTGATCGGGATGTCGATGTTCTGCACCACACCCACCGGTACGCTCTGGATCCACGCTGGCTCACCGTCCCGGCGGATCGTTAGGCGGGCCGACCGGGCCGGATGGGCAACGCCCAGATCTTCGACGATCGCCCGCAGGGTAACCGGCTTGCCTACTAGGCCATAGGAAGGTGCCTCGACCACGCGGACCCGGCGATCGGTTTCCTCCCCGGCGGCGGGGATAAGAACATTCAGTGGCGTGCCGTCCAGCATCTTGGCCGCCTGCTCCACGCCGGGCGCGTCATGCACCTCGCCGTCGGTCAGCAGGATCGTGCCGGCGAACCGGCTGCGCGGGATATCCGCCAAAGCGTGTTCGATGGCCGCAAAAAGGCTGGTGCCGGTGTTGCCGCCTTCCGGCACGGTCACGGTGCGCAGTTCCAGGCCGGGCAGGCGCGCGGCCTGCTCGGCGATCGTGGCGCGGGCGGCCTCGGCGAGCCGCGCGCGCTCGCCGATCTGCATGGAAGCGGTCTGGTCCACCACCAGCAGGCCGATATCGGGCAGGTTTTCCCGACTTTCCTGCACCAGCAGCGGCCCGGACAGCCAAAGTAGCAGCACAGCGAAGCCACTGGCCCGCAGCGAGGCCCCGCGCGCACGGCGCCAGAACGCCGGGATCAGCGCCAGGACGCAGAGCGCGACCAGCAGGGCGAGCAGCCAGAGCGGAACCAGGGGGGAAAACCGCAACGCGGCAATGGCCTGTTCCAGACGCATCAACGGGCTCCGCTCATTGCCCGAGCCGCTGCAGGATCTGCGGCACGTGCACCTGGTCGCCCTTGTAGTTGCCTGTCAGCGCATACATTACGAGGTTCACGCCGAACCGATAGGCCAGCAGCCGCTGCCGGCCCCCATTGCCGCTCATAGCTCCGGAGCCGCTATTATTGGGCAGCGTGGCGTACGGATTGCGCCCGGCGCCGTCCACCGCCCAGGCGGCGGCCCAGCCGTTGGCGCCGATGATGACCGGGCTGACGCTGTCGTTGGCGCGGTCCTGGTCCCGTTGCACCCAGACCGTTTCGCCGCTGAAGCGGCCGGGAAATTCCGAGAGCAGGTAAAACGATCGTGCCAGTACGTGGTCCGAGCCAAGCGGCGCCAGCGGCGGGATGGAAAGCCCGGTGCCGGCGCGGCGCAAGGCCGCCTCCACCCCCGGCGCGAAACCGGCGCCGCTGCCCACGCCGCCCTCCGATCCGCCATTGGTATCGATCAGAACGATCCCGCCGCGCGCCATGTAGTCGTTCAGCGCGGCCGCGGCCGCCGGTTCCAGCGCCTGGGCATCGGCGGTGATCGGCCAATACAGCAGCGGATAGAAGCTCAGATCGTCATGCCCCGGCACCACCGCGTCGGGCGGTGCCAGGCTGGCGGCGGTCCGCCGGTTGACGTAGGCGGTCAGCCCCGCCAGGCCGGACTGCGCCAGCCGGTCGGTGGCATCCTTGCCCGTGGTGATCGCGGCGAGCCGGGTGGCCAACGCAGGATGATCGGCAGGCACATCCTGCGCCTGTACGGGTAAGGCGACGGCCAATGCCAGCAGCAGCGCTCCTGCCGCCGTCTTGCCGCGGGCTCTCTGCGTTAAGAGCCGAGGCGCCAGCAGCCCGCGCAGAAACAGCCCGATGATCAGGTCAGCGATCAAAAGCAGAAGCGCCGCGCTGAGCAGCCATGGTCCCACCGGCCGCTCCGGCAGTGCCGCGGCGATCGACTCCAGCCTAGCGCCGGAGATCATGGGCGCCGCTTCGGGTGCCGCTAGCATGGCGCCGAGGTTCAGGGCGCGCCGGCCGTTCTCCGGCCCGTATAGGCCCGGCGGATGGCGCGGCGACGCCGTCGTGCCCGCCAGTTCGCGGCCCATCAGCCCGGCGGCCGCGGGGGGCGGCGGACCGAGCTGGCCGTAGCCGTCCAGCGTCTCCACCGGCGACAGCAGCGCGTGGTCCGGCGTGTCGGCAACTCCCGAGGACAGTTGCACCAGCCGGCGCAGCATATCCACGAACAGGCCAGACAGCGGCAGGTTCGACCAATCGGCGTTGGCCGTGACGTGAAACAGCACCACGCGCCCGGCGCCGCGCGCCGCTTCGGTCACCAGCGGCGTACCATCGGCGAGGGTCGCCCAGCTATGCGCCGCGAGTCCCGGCGACGGCTCGGCTAGCACCTGCCGGCTGATCTTCACCTCGTCCGGCACAACCAATCCGGCGACGGGGGAATGCGGCGGGAATGGCGCCAGCCCGGCCGGCTGGGACCAGGACAGCGCGCCGCCCAGACGACGCTCGCCCTCCAGCAGCCTTTCCGGCAGCAGCGGATCCGTTGCCGCGCCGCCAGCCGAACCCGTCAGAATGTCGGCCATGCCGGCGCCCGACGAATGCGGTCCGGCGAAGCGGATCAGCAGGCCGCCTTGCTCCACCCATTTGGTCAGCGCCGCGCGCTCCGGCCCTGCGGCCAAAGGCCGGTCGGCGAGGATCAGCACGGAAAGATCGCGCGACAGCAATTGCTCCAGGCTGCCCTCGCGCAGTTCGGTGAACGGCGCCAGCGCGCGGCGGAGAAAATACAGCGGCCCGGTCAGCGGGGTTTCGCCGCCGCCCTGGCGCAATGCCGCCTGCTCCGCCGCCAGCAGCCCGACAGGTCGGCGGCGCCAGCGTTCGTCCAGCAGCACGACGGACCCGGCCGAGGGCGCGTTCTCCAACGCCAGCCGGGTCAACCGGTTCCGCAGCTCCGGCGGCAGGGCGATCACGGCTTCCCCGCTGCTTGCACCCGCTTCCAGCTTGATCACGGCGCGGGCCAGGGTGCGGCCATCGCCGCTCTGCGCCAGCACTGCGGCCTCGCTGTCCAGCGGCTGCGGTGTCTGGGCGATCCGCGCCACCAACTGGTCCGCATCGGCCCGGGGCGGCAGCATCAGCCGTGCCGCTGGCCGGTCGCAGCAGAGCTCCGTCACGGTCCCGGTCTCACTGAGGGCGACGGCGAACGCCGGAAAATCGGCGCCGTCCGTTACCCCGTCGGCCAGATACACCACAGCTGCGCCCGCGTGCCGCCAGCCGGCAAGCGCCTTCGCCGCGGTGGCGCGGTCCGGCGGCCAGGACTGCGGAATCAGCGCGGCCAGGCGGGCCCGCAGTTCGGGCACCGGCATCGGCGGCGTGGCCGATGGCGGCGCGCCGGCCGGGTCGGGCGCGGTGGCCAGCAAAGCGGCATCCCGGCCCGCCCGCTGGGCACGATCCAGCACGCTGCCGGCGGCATGCATGCGCCGGGACCAGTCGGGCGCTGCCGCCCAGCCATTGTCGATCACCAGCAGCACCGGCCCCGTGCCGGGCAGGCTGCCGCCGGCATCCAGCACCGGCCCGGACAGCGTCAGCACTACCAGCCCCGCCGCCAGGATGCGTAGTGCCAGCAGCCAGAGCGGCGTGCGCGCCGGGGTTTCGTGCGGCGCCACCAGTCCCGCCAGTAGCTGGATAGCCGGAAACCGCTCGGTGCGGGGCGCCGGCGGCGTCACTCGCAGCAGCCACCACAGCACTGGCAGCACGGCCAGCCCGGCCAGCGCCCAGGGGGCGGTGAAGACCAGACCGGCCAGCATCAGTGCGCCTCCAGCGCGGTATAGAGACCGAGCAGTGCCGCCTCGGCCGGCTGGTCGGTGTAATGAACGGCCAGGCGGCACCCCGCCCCCGCGGCGATGGTGGCGAGCCCGGCCTGATGCGCCTTCAGCGCCTTGGCATAGGCTTCCCGCACCGCTTCCACCCGCGGGATCAGGGTTTCCTCTTCCCGCTCCAGCCCCTGGAAGCGAACCCGGCCCTTGTAGGGCAGGGTGGCCTCGGCAGGGTCCAGGATCTGCAGCATATGCACGCTGGAGGGAATGGCAGCAAAGCGGGCGACATTGGCCTGGATCTGCTCCAAGGGAGCGAGGAAATCGCCGATCAGCACCACCTGCGCATGACGCGGCACGAACGCCTCGGGCGGCAGGCCGGACTCATCCGCGTCACCCGTGCTCCGGTCCAGCGTCTCCGCCAGTCGATCCAGCCCGGCCCGGCCGGAAACCGGCCGTTCGCCGAGCAAAGCCACCCGCTCGCCGCCGCGCAACAGTAGGGCCGCCAGCGCCAGCAGTAGCAGTCCCGCCCGCTCCTGCTTCTCGCTCGCCGCCAACCGCGAGCGCCAGCGCATTGAGGGCGAGGCATCGCGCCACAACAGGATTGTCTGCGCCGCTTCCCATTCGGTTTCACGCACGAACGCGCGGTCGGATTTGGCCGATTGCCGCCAGTCGATCCGCGTCACCGGGTCCCCGGCGGTGAACGGACGGAACTGCCAGAAGCTCTCGCCCTGGCCCGTCCGGCGTCGTCCATGCACGCCCTGCGCGACCGTCGCCGCCACTCGTTCGGCCGCGACCAGAAGCGGCGGCAGGCGGGAACCCAGCGCCTCCGCGCGCCGGGCGCCTGTCGTGGCGGAAGGTTCAGCCAAGCTGCCCAACCAGCCGGTCGATCACCTGGCCCAGCGCAATGCCATCGGCGCGCGCCGAAAAATTCAGTGCCATGCGATGGCGCAGCACTGGGCGGGCGAGGGCGGCCACGTCGTCGATGCTGGGGGCCAGCCGATTGTCCAGCACCGCGCGGGCGCGGCAGGCCAGCATCAGTGCTTGCGCCGCGCGCGGGCCTGGCCCCCAGGCGATATGGCGGCGTACCAGATCGTCGGTCGCGGTCTCCGGCCGCCCGCCGCGCACCAGGCCCAGGATCGCCTCGACCACCGTCTCGCCGACCGGCACCCGGCGGATCAGCGCCTGCGCGGCGAGCAGTTCATCACTGTTCAGTACCGAGATCGGGCTTGCCTCCCCGGCGCCGGTGGTTGCCAGCAGCATCGTGCGTTCGGAGGCAAGGTCGGGGTAGGGCACGGTGATTTCCAGCAGGAAACGATCGAGCTGGGCTTCTGGCAGGGGGTAGGTGCCTTCCTGCTCGATCGGGTTCTGCGTCGCCAGCACATGAAACGGTCGCGGCAGCGGATGCTCCACGCCGCCGACCGCCACCCGGCCTTCCTGCATCGCTTGCAGCAGCGCCGATTGCGTGCGCGGGCTGGCACGGTTGATCTCGTCGGCCATCAACAGCTGGCAGAACACGGGGCCAGGGATGAAGCGAAAGCTGCGCCGCCCCTCCGCGTCGTCCAGCACCTCGCTGCCGGTGATATCCGGCGGCATCAGGTCCGGGGTGAACTGCACCCGCTTGGTGGCGAGGCCGAGCACGACGCCCAGCGTTTCCACCAGCCGGCTCTTGCCGAGGCCGGGTACGCCGACCAGCAGCACATGCCCGCCCGAGAGCAGCGTGATCAGCGTCTGATCCACTACCTCGTCCTGGCCGAAGATTACCCGGCCGATGCTGGCCCGCACGGCGGCGATGCGTGCGCCCAGCGCCTCGATCGCCGCCGCCGCCCCGCTGGGAGTGAGCGTCGAAGACAATGTGTTTTGAGCGAACGGTGTCAGATCGGCCGGCATAATTAGGGTCATCCCGAGGTTCGATGTCCGAAAGTGCATATGGGCACTTTCATCCTCGGGGTAATGCTACCTATATCAGGGCAACCGAAGAAAGCATTTGCGACAGAGTGGGGATGAGAACGTGAACGAGGCGAGCATTCCGCGATCGCCGGGGAGCACCCCAGCGTCGATCGGGTCAGGGCCTGTTGGCGAGGCCCCCATCCGCGAAGCCAATTCCCACACCGTGCGGCCGCCCGTCCCACCGATCGAGTTTCGGCAGGGACAGGCTGAATGCGCCCGAAAATCGATGGACACAGCCATGGGCCCCGCGGCACCGCCGCGCCCAAAGCGGGTGCCGATCGAATGCGGCGATCTGCCCTTCGTCATCCGCCGAGACGGCACCTGGATGTATCGCGGCAGCCCGATCGGGCGGAAGGAACTCGTCTGCCTATTTTCCAGCGTGCTCAAGCGCGAGGCGGACGGCTCGTTCTGGCTCGAAACCCCCGCCGAGCGCGGCCGGATCGAGGTGGAGGACGCGCCCTTCATCGCCGTGGAAATGGACTGGACCGGCGATGGCCAGGAGCAGAACCTGTCGTTCCGCACCAATGTGGACCAGGTCATCGCTGCCGGTCCGGAACATCCGATCCGGGTCGCGCATGATTTGCTGACCTGCGAGCCGACCCCTTACATCCTGGTCCGCCCCGGCGCTGGGCATCTGGCGGTCGAGGCACGCATCGGCCGTGCCGTCTATTACGAACTGGTCGCGCTGGCCGTGCCCGAATGGGTGAACGGGCGGCAGATGCTGGGCGTATGGAGCCAGGGAAAGTTTTTCAGTTTGGGCGAACTGCCGGACGGCGAAGAATAGCCGGGCACGCAATCCATGACCGCGGCTGAACTGCGCGCCCGCCTCGCCGGGCTGCCCGGACCGGACATGCCGCACGAAATTTTCGCGCCTCGCCTGGACGACCCGACCGATCCGTTCGAGGGCAAGCTGGTGGAGGCGGCGGTACTGGTGCCCATCGTATTGAACCCCGAGCCCGGCGTGTTGCTGACCAAGCGCACCGTACATTTGAACAAGCACGCAGGACAGGTCAGCTTCCCCGGCGGACGGATCGACCCGGAGGACGCCGACGCGGAGGCCGCGGCCCTGCGCGAAGCGGAGGAGGAAATCGGCCTCAATCGCGCCGATGTCGAACTGATCGGGCGGATGTCCAACTACGTCACCGGCACCGGCTACCGGATCACCCCGGTGCTGGGTTTGGTGAAGCCAGGCCTGGACTTCCTGCCTTCCCCGCACGAGGTGGAGGTGGTGTTCGAACTGCCGTTCTCGGTGCTGCTCGATCCCGCCGCGCCGCGCCGGGAGATGCACGAATCGCACGGTAAGCTACGTGAATACTGGGTCTGGCCACACCCGGAATACTTCGTCTGGGGCGCCACGGCGGCGATCCTGGTGAACCTGGCCCGCCATTTGCGCGGTGAATCTTGAACGAGGCGCCTGCCCTGCGCATCCCGCCGCCTGATTTCCTCGCCGATCCGGGCCTTCGCGCGGTTCTGGCCGCGCTGCCCGAAGCCCGCCTGGTCGGCGGCGCGGTGCGCGACGCGCTGGCCGGGCGGCCCGTGGCGGACATCGACCTCGCCACTCCGCGCCTGCCCACCGGCATCGTCCTGGCCCTCACCCATGCCGGTATTCGAGCGGTTCCCACCGGCATCGCCCACGGCACGATTACCGCGGTATCCGGCGGCCGCGGCTTCGAGGTCACCACCCTGCGCCGCGACGTCGAGACCGACGGCCGCCACGCAAGCGTGGCGTTCACCGACGATTGGCGGGTGGACGCTGCACGGCGGGATTTTACCATC
>CAINEA010000886.1 GCA_903847525.1 uncultured Acetobacteraceae bacterium
CAGCTCTATCTTCAGCGCCGCTTCCTGGTCCTGGACGAGCCCACCTCCGTACTCACGCCGCAGGAAGCCGAGGAGATGCTGACCTTCGTTCGCGCTCTGGCGACGGCGAACGAAATTACCTCGGTGATCATTACGCACAAGCTGAAGGAAGTCGCCGCCTTTGCCGATGAGGTCAGTGTGCTGCGCCGTGGCCGTTATGCCGGCGGCGGTCCATCGCGGACGCTGACGCCGTCCGAACTGACGGCGATGATGATCGGTGAGCCGCACGCCCCCGCCGATCCGGAGCGGCGAGGCGTGGTCGAAAAGGAACCCGGGCTGGAAGTGCAGGACCTACGCACCGAAGGCGATCAGGGAAAGTTTGGCCTGGACATAAAATCCCTGCGGGTGGATGCGCACGAGATCGTCGGCATCGCTGGCGTGTCCGGCAACGGCCAGAAGGAACTGGTCGAAGTCCTGGGCGGCCAGCGTCGGCCGGACGCTGGCGAAATCCTGGTGGCGGGCGAAAATTATTCGGCCACGCGAGAGGAAGCGCAGGCGCGCAGCGTGCGGGTGCTGCCGGAAGAACCGTTGCGCAATGGCTGCGTGCCGCAGATGTCGGTGATCGACAATCTGAACCTGCGCGGCTTCGATCGCGACGCCACCGGCAAGCCGCGCTTCTGGCTCGATCGCGCCCGCATGGCCGCGCGCGCGCGCGAAATGATCGCCGCCTACCGGGTGCGCGCCCCGTCGCCGCAGGTGCCGATCGGTGTGCTGTCCGGCGGTAATGTGCAGCGCTGCGTGCTGGCGCGGGAACTGGACGGCAAGGTGGCGCTGCTGATCGTCGCCAACCCCTGTTTCGGCCTGGATGTGAAGGCGGTGGCCGAGGTGCGGGCCCGGATCATGGCCGCGCGCAATGCCGGAACAGCGGTGCTGCTGGTGTCGGAGGATCTGGATGAAATCCTGGAACTCGCCGACCGCATCTTGGTGATGCATGAAGGCCAGATCGTGCACGAAACTCCGGCTGCTGGCGCCAATGCGCAGGAAATCGGCAGCTACATGCTGGGACGCCACTAATGGCTGTGATCGCTGACGCGCTTCCTTTCGCCTATGAGTTCCCCGTCGCCAAGACCGCGTTAATTGTCATCGACATGCAGCGCGACTTCCTGGAGCCAGGCGGCTTCGGCGAAACGCTCGGCAACGATGTCGGCCGCCTTGCGCGTATCATCCCCGGCGTCGTCAGCCTTCTCCGCGTTGCGCGGGCAGCCGGCATGCCGATCATTCACACGCGGGAAAACCATGCCCCCGATCTGTCCGATTGTCCGCCGGCCAAACGGAACCGGGGCAACCCGTCGCTGCGCATCGGTGACCCAGGACCGATGGGCCGCATCCTCGTGCGCGGTGAGCCGGGCGCCGATATCGTGGAGAGCGTTGCGGCTCTGCCCGGCGAGATCGTGTTGGACAAGCCCGGAAAAGGCGCCTTCTACGCCACCGATCTGCAGAACATTCTGCAGTCGCTTGGCATAACCCATCTGCTGTTCGCCGGCGTGACCACCGAGGTCTGCGTGCAAACCACGATTCGGGAAGCAAACGATCGCGGCTACGAATGCCTGCTGATCGAGGATGCCACTGAAAGTTATTTCGCCAGTTTCAAATCGGCCACGCTGGACATGATCCGTGCCCAGGGCGGCATCGTCGGATGGACCGCAACGATCGATGCATTGTCGCGCGCGTTGCACACCTAAAGCGCTCCGTTCCGGCCACCAGGGAAGACTCAGCCATGTCGCAAGCCTCCCGACCCACGGATGAAATGCTGCCGCTGACGCGGCTCATTCCGCTGGCGGTGCAGCATGTGCTGGTCATGTATGCTGGTGCAGTCGCTGTTCCGCTCATCGTCGGGGGAGCGTTGAAACTGCCCCGCGATCAAGTGGCGATGCTGATCAATGCCGATCTGTTCGCCTGCGGAATCGCCACGCTGATCCAGTCCTTTGGCGTGGGCTGGTTCGGCATTCGGCTGCCGGTAATGATGGGCGTGACTTTCGCGTCGGTCTCGCCGATGCTGGCGATGGCGGCCGATCCGCAACTCGGTCTGCTCGGGATTTACGGCGCGGTGATCGTTGCCGGCATATTCGGCATGCTAGTGGCACCTTTCGTCAGCCGGATGCTGCCGTTCTTTCCCTCGGTGGTCACGGGCTCCATCATCACCGTCATCGGCATCACCCTGATGCGCGTGGGGATCGACTGGGCCGGCGGTGGTGCGGTGGCGAAGGATTACGGCAACCCGCAGAAACTGGCGATCGCGCTGGTGGTGCTGTTGGTGATACTCGGCGTCATTCGCTTTGCCCGAGGCTTCCTACAGAACATCGCCGTGCTGATCGGAATCGTCGCTGGTTACCTGATCACGGTGGCGCTGGGCATGAGCGACCTGTCCGGCTTCGGCGCGCAGTCCTGGATGGCCCCGGTGTGGCCGTTCCAGTTCGGCTTCCCGACGTTCAGCCTGGTCGCGTGTATTTCAATGTGCCTGGTGATGATCGTGGTGATGATCGAATCTACCGGCATGTTCCTGGCGTTGGGGGAAATCACCGGCTCCCCGGTTACCCAGGCGGATCTGACGCGCGGCCTGCGGGCGGATGGGCTGGGCACGCTGATTGGCGGAGTGTTCAACACATTTCCCTATACATCGTTCTCACAGAATGTCGGCCTGGTCGGCGTCACCGGCGTTCGCAGCCGCTTTGTATGCGTAGCCGGCGGAGTGATCATGATCGTGCTTGGCCTGGTGCCCAAGCTAGCCTTTGTCGCGGCCTCAGTTCCGCAATTCGTGCTGGGCGGTGCGGGGATCGTGATGTTCGGCATGGTCGCGGCAACCGGGATCAAAATCCTGGCCGGGGCCGACTTCCAGACCAACCGGCATAATCTGTTCACTGTTGCCGTGTCGATCGGCATGGGCATGATCCCGCTCGTGTCGCCGCGGTTCTTCAGCCAGATGCCGCCAGTGCTGAAGCCGATCCTGGACAGTGGCATCCTGCTTGCTTCTGCGACGGCGGTGGTTCTGAACGCCTATTTCAACGGAGCCGCTTCAGCGGACCAGACGCTCGCGGAGGCTGCGTCCGCTGCACGTGGCAGCAACCACGTATAACTGGATCTTATTCTGAGATCTGCTCAACAGAGGGCGTTCTGATTCAGGCGCTTATGGCCGCGTAGCCGCCGGTGCCGCCCAGGAGCTTCTGGCAGCGGAGCACCGCCCCGCTTGGTCACTTGCCGGCATGGAGGCATGCGGCCGCGCCCCACGAACCCGGTTTTGGCTGCCGTGCCGCTGGCACGGACCTCGGCCATTGAGGTCATGGCTCTGTCCGTGCGAATGTCAAATTCCAATTTGAGAGCGTTGCAGCGGACAGGATGGCCTTTAAGAGTGGATTAAGCCGGGAACGCAGTCGCCGGCGCCGGAAGTTCCTGTGGCGCGGCACGATGTGGCTCGCGGCCGCGGCCGGTTTTGGCGCGATCGGCTATTCGTCCTACCAGGCGGGTATCCTCCTGGCGCGGCAAGAAGTTTCCGGCCTAGAAAGCGATGTCACCTCGCTGACACGGCAACTCGCGACCGTGAAGGGCGAAAACGAGCGCCTGCGGACCGATCTCACACAGACACGCCAATCCGCGGATGCGCTGAAAAGGCGCTACGACGCAGACATCCCCGCGGGCGGATTGGCGCGGCTGGTCGATCTGCTGCGCCAGCGCCTTGCCGGCGCCGTGCCGGAGGACCGGATCGCCCAGGTGCTGCGCGATGCCGCCCCGGTGCGGGCCTGTGAGGGGCGGGTGGTGCGCAAGCGCTTCGTCATCCAGCCGGCCGGGCAGGGGACGGAGCAACCGGTATCCCTGCTGGACGGCCTGATCCTGGTTTCGGCGTCGGCTCCAACTGGCCCGGAGGACCCGAACAAGACGGCGCAGGTCACGATCACCCAGGCCTGGGCGCCCCTGCCGATCAAGGCGACCGGGCTGCCGGTGCAGCAATCGATCACGGTCAACAATCTGGAAATGAAGCTGCTGGTTGAACCCAGCGGTATGCGCGGCTACGGGGATGTGTCGCTCTCGCTCTGCGGCAAAGGCTGACACGGCCGCTCTGCGGTCAGGGCTGACAAGGCGGTTCACTCCGCCCGGTCGTTGCGTGTCCGCCAATCGTCGATCGCGGCGATGGCGGTATCGCGGTCGATGACGTCGGCATAGCGGCGCTCGACATCCCTGAGGTTCTGGTCATGCGCCACTTGATCGTGATCTCCGACGCAGTCATGCGGAACCATCACCCGGAAACCGAGGGAGAAGGCATCGATCACGCTGGCGCGCACGCAGCCGGAGGTGATGCAGCCGGTCACAATCACCGTGTCCACCCGCTCCTTGGTCAAGATCGCCGCCGCGGGCGTGGCGAAAAAGATCGACGGCGCGGATTTCATCAGCAGCACGTCCGGTCCCGCCGCCTCGATGCGCGGGTCGAGTTCAACGCTTTCGCTGCCGCGCAGCAGGTCCAGCACCGGGGCGATCTTCCAATGCGGCGCCGCGCGCGGGCTGTCGTAGCCGTTCACGCAGGCGATCACAGGCAGTCCCGCCCGCTTGGCCGCATGGATCAGCAGCACGGTGTTGCGCACCGCTTCGTCCACCATCGGCGCGCCCCCCATCGGGAAAGCCGCCTCGGTGAAGCCGCGCTGAAAATCGACTACCACCAGTCCAGGCTTGGCGCCGAAACCCAGGGACCGATTGCCGTAGCCGCGTTGCGCATAGATGTCGGTCATGTCGGGGGGTTCGCCAAGATCGGGTTGCTTGCCCCGGGGAGGGCAAGCAAGCGCCGTGCCCAGGTCTCCTGTCTGATCTGGCACGTCGCTTGCTGCGTTAGGCCCATCCCACGGCAACGAAGGCTCCCGCATGGACATCGGCGTATTCATCCCCATCAACAACAATGGCTGGATCATTTCGGCAGGCTCGCCGCAGTACATGCCGAGCTTTGAGTTGAACAAGCAGGTGGTCCTGAAGGCCGAGTCCTATGGCCTCGATTTCGCGCTGTCGATGATCAAGCTGCACGGTTTCGGCGGCAAAACCGAGTTCTGGGATCACGGCCTGGAAAGTTTCACGCTGATGGCCGGCCTCGCCTCGGTCACCAGCCGCATCCGCCTCTATGCCTCTACCGCGGTGCTGACCATTCCGCCCGCGATCATCGCCCGCATGACCTCGACCATCTCGGACATCTCCGGCGGCCGCTTTGGCGTCAATATCGTTTCAGGTTGGCACAAGATCGAATACAGCCAGATGGGACTTTGGCCCGGCGACGATCATTTCGCAAAACGCTACGACTATTCCACCGAATATGTCACCGTGATGAAGGATTTGTGGGAAACCGGGCACAGCGACTTCAAGGGCGCGTTCTTCCAGATGGACGCCTGCAAACTTAGCCCGCGCCCGGCCCAACCGGTCAAGCTTGTCTCTGCCGGGCAGAGCGATCGCGGCATGGAGTTCGCCGCGCAGTACTGCGACTTCAATTTCGCGCTGGGCGAGGGCGTCAACGAACCGACCAAGGCCGCCGGCGTGCCTGCCCGCATGCTGGCCCATGCCAAAAAGACGGGCCGCGATGTCGGCAGCTATATGCTTTACATGATCATCGCCGACGAAACCGACGAAGCGGCCATGGCGAAATGGGATCTCTACAACCGTGAGGCCGATACCGAGGCGCTCGCCCATTTGCTCGGTAAGGCCGCGGAGGACACCGCGCCGTCGGACACCTCGATGGCCGCCGCCATCCAGCGCTCGGCCTCGCCGATCAACTTCAACATGGGCACTCTGGTCGGTTCCTACGCCCATGTCGCGGCCATGCTGGACGAGGTGGCGGCGATGCCGGGGGTGAAGGGCATCATGCTGACCTTCGATGATTTCCTGGCCGGGATGGACGCCTATGGGACCCTGATCCAGCCCTTGATGCAGTGCCGGCGCCACATAGTGGCGATGGCCGCCTGAACCGTCCACTGGGCGCGTTCTGATTAATGAATGGCCGCATCGGAGCCATCCTGCGCCAGTTTGCCTATTATTCAACCATTAAAGAATCGGTGCGAGGTAAAATGCCCGAAAATTAATCGATCCGATTGTCTCCGCCGTGGCAAAGGCAGCGCCAGACGTGCTTTGTTCCGCGCGGAAACTGTCGCTAAGCTGGCGCCGATCAGGGGTGTCCGTGCATGGATTTTCAGATCTCCGAGGAACAAAGCCAGTTGCAGCGACGCTGCCTGGACATGGCGGCCGAATTCGCTGTCCGTTCCTCCGAACATGACCGCGATGCCACCCACCCGACGGAGAATTACGACCGCCTGCGCCGTGAGGGTTTCCTCGCCCTGACCATCCCAAAGGCTCTGGGCGGCGTTGGCGCCGGCTTTCTCAGTCATACCCTGGCTTACGAGGCCCTGGCCCAGGGCTGTCCCGCCACGGCGCTCGCTTTCAACATGCACACCTCCGTCGTCATGCCGCTGCTCGAAAGTCCCGAGGTCACGCAAGAGGCCAAGCGGACGGTGGCGGACTTAGGGGCCGCGCAGGAATAAGAGATTCGGGTTGGATTTTTCTCGGGTAGAGGATTCCGGCTCGGCTGTGCAGTGGCTACGGTTCGCGGATGATCGACGAGAACGCGATCCGCACGCGATATGCG
>CAINEA010000887.1 GCA_903847525.1 uncultured Acetobacteraceae bacterium
GTATCGTCATCGGCGGCGGGCATGGCAGATTCTGTCCGGGGCTGGAGA
The DNA here is from genome assembly GCA_903847525.1 of uncultured Acetobacteraceae bacterium. Classification (GTDB taxonomy): domain Bacteria; phylum Pseudomonadota; class Alphaproteobacteria; order Acetobacterales; family Acetobacteraceae; genus PALSA-911. The sequence goes on from CAINEA010000887.1 coordinate 49, forward strand.
GTGGCGTCAGCACCCAATCTCTAAGCGATTCCAGATGGTTGTACCATGCCCGTTTCTGAATCCCTGCTATGCGGTGAATAAGATGGGTTAGGGCTTCGATGATTCGAATTTGTTCGGCGCGCTCCGGAATCCCTACGAAATAGTTAGCGACGAACTCCTGCGAAATGCGCTGCTGACCCGCTGACCCGGTCATAGACTCGACGCCGAGGCGACGGAACTGGGCTTCGAACGTCAGCAGGTAAAGAAACCGTGGATCGATTGCGCGAGAGGCGCGCAGGACGATGAATTCGGTCGATCCAAAGCCAACCTCGGTCAACAACCCATCAAGAACCGCGCCTTTCCCATTTTCGAAGCACGGCGTGATCTTGGCCAAGATGACATCATCACGTTCGAAGTACGTGAAGCCATTTGCAAGCTCAGAAATGGGCGCCTGTATGCTGCCATCGATCTTCCCATCGCTACTGACGCGCTCCATGGGAAGAAACGTCGCGAGTTCATCGGCAGCACGGCTTTTTATTGCTGTCTTCGATGGGTTGACGCGGCATATGTTTTTTAGTCGTTTCACATCCCACCCCTCAGGCACATCGCCGAGCCAGGGGACGCCGGAGGGTTTGAGTTTGGCGTTCGGGTCGAGGCCGCGGGTGACGGCGCGGTGGATGATCACCTGCTTCTGCTCGGTCAGAAGCGCGATGATCTTCTTCTTGGCGCGGATCAGCTTCGCTGTCTGCGCTCCGTGCCAATCCAGAAACCGCACGATCAGCCGTTGCTCGTCGAGCGGGGGATAGATCGAGGGCATCTGCTTGAACGACTCCCAATAGAGCCGGTTTCGATCGGGCACGATGCCACGTGAGAAAACATCGATCTCCCGCATGTAAGCAGCCGTGCGGAATAGATAGGCGTAGTACGCGGCATCGGTCTCTTCGAACGGCCGCGCTACGACATAAGCCGGGCTGACAAGTCCATCCGCTGGCGCGATTCCAACCGCACCTTGCCACATCCGCATCATATTGTAGGCGATGTCGCCTCGCACGGCCCGCTGATACTTGGATCGGTCGGCCATTTCCTGCTTGCGTCCGCCGCTGTCGAAATTGCGGATGCGCACGCCATTTCGGATCGATACCTCAAGGATTGGCAGGTCGGGAAAGCCCGTTTCCCGCCGCGCGCCGAACAACCGGCCGTTGCGCCGCACATCCCAATGCGCCGGCACATTGCCGAGCCACGGCAACCCCGTCCGCCTCATCTCTGGATAAAGCCTCAGCGCATCGATCACGGCCGCTTGCCCTTCTTCGCCTGGGCCGCCTGATCGACCAGCCGCGCGAGTTCGGCCTCGTGTTCGCTTTCGGCCGCCTCGTCGGCGGCTTGTCGTCGGGCGTTGTCGAAACTGTCGAAGCGAGCGTGGACCGTCTGCTCCATCGCGGCATGGCTGACGCGTCCGGCATGGCGCAACACCTGACGCTCGTTGAAGACCAGGAACCGGTCCAACTCCGCTTCCCAATCCGCCATTGTCATGGCCTTGCGCCGTGTGGCCCGATCCTCCGCCACATCCAGGAACATGACGACGACGCGGTTCAGTTCCTGGACCTCGGTCTCCGCCAGATAATTCTTCGCGGTCGTCACGTCGCCCTTGCGGACCTGTCCGCCTTTCCACGCCGTCAGACCCATGTTCGCGGCGGCGGCATCCGCCCGAGCCACAACCAGTTCGGCGGCGGTGTGCCCGGTGACGGCGAACAACATCTTGTTCTGCACGGTGGCGAAGAAGGTCTGAGCGCGCTCGGCCTTGCCATCGTAATCGGTGGCGGTTGCGTAGACGTCCCGCACCTTCTGGTAGAACCGCTTCTCCGAGGCACGGATTTCGCGGATTTTTTCCAGCAGTTCATCGAAATAATCGAACGGCCCAGGGTCCTTCAGGCGCTGCTCGTCCAGGACGAAACCCTTGACCAGATAGTCCTTCAGCCGCGTCGTGGCCCATTGGCGGAATTGCGTGCCGCGCGGGGAGCGGACACGGTAGCCGATCGCCAGGATCATATCGAGGCTGTAGAGCGCGGTATTGTAGCTCTTGCCGTCGGCGGCAGTGGTCAAGGATTGCTTGACAACTGCCGCCGCATCCAACTCGCCTTCGGCCAGAATATTGCGGCTATGAAGGCTAACATTCTGCTTGGTTGTCTGGAAAAGCGTCGCGATTTCAAGCTGCGTCAGCCATGCTGAGCCATCCATCGCGCGCAGTTGCACCCGCGTCAGTCCGTCGTCCGTGCGATAAAGGATGACCTCGCCGGTCATCGGGCCGCCCCGATGATGTCGGCCATCAGGCCCTCGGTTTCGCGTTCCAGCGCCAGAATGTCGGCACGGATCGCCTCCAGCGGGCGCAGGGACTGAGGCTTGTAGAAGTAACGGGTGAAACTGACCTCATAGCCGACGACGGTCTTCGTCTCGTCGATCCAGGCGTCGGGCGCGTGCGGCAACACCTCACGCCGGATGAATGCCTCGATCCCGCCGGGCTCCTTGAGCGGCACGGTCTCGGTGTCACGCAGATCGCTATCCGGCTCGTATTCGACCACACAGCGCTTGCCGTCGATCGCCATCTGGAACAGCCCGTGCAATGGATCTGCGGTGACCTTGGCCCCTTTGTGGATACGGCGGATGACCTCCGTTGCTCTCTCGTCCCGCTCTCCCAAAGCCGATTGCAGAAGCTTTACGCGTTTCGCAGTCAGTTTCACATGATGCTTGTCCGCATCGTCCTCGATCTCGGCGAGGAAAGAATTGAAATCCAAATGCGGACCGGGTCCGATATTCCGAGCTACGCGTTCCAAAACGTTTGCTATTGGGCCTTCATCCGCCAGATCACATGCCTTGTGAAATTCTTCCAATTTTGATTCCGATAGATCAACCCGGAGCCGCAGTGGTCGATCAACGGTCACCTTCCAATAGCCGAACTCGGCATTGTCGAAGATGCGCGATTGCTCCGTTTCCTTGAACGTCAGAAATGTTTCGACGATGCGCTCGACGTCGGCGTCGGCCAGTTCGCAGTTCTTCTTGCCCATGTTCTTGCGCAGCGGCCTGAACCACGCCGTGGCGTCGATCAACTGCACCTTGCCGCACCGGTGGCCCGGCTTGCGGTTGGTCAGCACCCAGACATAGGTGGCGATGCCGGTATTGTAGAACATGTTGAGCGGCAGAGCGACGATGGCTTCCAGCCAGTCATTCTCAATGATCCATCGCCGCACATTGCTTTCGCCGCCGCCGGCATCGCCGGTGAACAGAGACGAGCCGTTGTGAACCTCCGCGATGCGGCTCCCGTGCGGCGTGTTGTGCTTCATCTTCGACAGCAGGTTCGCGAGGAACAGCATCTGACCGTCGCTTGAACGGGTGACGAGGCTGTATTCGGCGTCACCCGCGTGCTCGATCACGAAGCGCGGATCGCGCATTCCAGCTTTGCCGCCCATGCGCTCCTGATCGCTCTTCCAGCTTTTGCCGTAGGGCGGATTGGACAGCATGAAATCGAATTCGCGGGAGGGAAACGCGTCGTTCGCCAGCGTCGACCATTCCGGTCCGCCGACGATGTTGTCGGCTTCCTCGCCTTCACCCTTCAGCAGCAGATCGGCCTTGGCGATGGCATAGGTCTCGCCGTTGATCTCCTGCCCGAACAAGTGTGTGGACACCTGCTTGCCGTGTTGTGTGGCGAGTTCGTTCAGCGTCTCCTCGGCCACCGTCAACATGCCGCCGGTGCCGCACGCGCCGTCGTAGAGCAGATAGGTGCCAGAGGTGATCTTGTCGGCAATGGGCACGAAGATCAGCTTCGCCATGAGTTTCACGGCGTCGCGCGGGGTCCAATGTTCGCCAGCTTCCTCGTTGTTCGCCTCGTTGAAGCGGCGGACCAGCTCCTCGAAAATCGTCCCCATGGCGTGGTTGTCGAGGCCTGGATGCTTCACCGAACCGTCGCCGTTCAGCACGGGGTGGGGGCCAAGGTTGATCGACGAATCGAGGAATTTTTCGATCAGCGTGCCGAGCACATCGGCCTTGGACAGCTTCGGGATCTGATTGCGGAACTCGAAATTGTCGAGGATGTCCTGCACGTTCTGCGAGAACCCATCCAGATAGGCCTCGAAGTCGGCCTTGAGTTGCGCCTGGCTGGCGCGGTTCCGCAGGTCGCGCATGGTGAAGCGCGACGTGTTGTAAAATGCCTGCTCGGCGGCCTGCCGAAGGGCAGCTTCCTGGTTGGTGATGCCGGCTTTGTCGAGGTTGTCCTTCATCGAAAGGACGGCGGCTTTCGTGGGTTCCAGCACCGCGTCCAGGCGGCGCAGAACCATCATCGGCAAAATGACGTCGCGGTATTTGCCCCGCACATACAGATCGCGAAGGGCGTCGTCGGCGATGCCCCAAATGAAGTTCGTGATCCAGTTCAGATCGCCGTTGCTCATGCCCGTTCCGCTCTTCCCCGCTTGGTGGCTGACGCTTGTCCGGCTTGCTTCGGTAAGGCCGTCTCGCCATTGGCTCCGTTGTTCAGCCGCTCGTATTCCTCCACGGAGATAACCATCACAACGGGCCGCCCGTGCTTCTCGATGAGCAGCGGCTCCGCGCGGGCGGTGTCGATCATAAGACCAAACGCGTTCTTCGCGGCCCGCGCCGACATCGTCTTCATGTTCGATTCCCGTGGCGATCGGATCGAGGCATTAGGGACAAAATGGCTCTTATGTCTAGCCCCTATTCGTGCCGCCAGCTAGCGAGGCCGGTGGGGCTCACTGCGTGCCGGCCAAGCCGCCGTGGCTGAGTGGCTTGAACCATTGGATGGCGGCGGCGCCGTTGCATCGCGGGCCGGGGTGACGACTTGCTGCCTGACCGATCCCGCCGCGTAACATTGCCAGCGGTCACCGGGTGGTCTGGACCGCTGCGTGCGGCGATGCTTGGAAGGGGTACTGGTGGCGCTAAAGCGCCCCGCCAGGTAGAGACAACTCCAGCAGTCCACGGTCGAGACGTAAGCGCTTGGAATTCACCTTCCTGACCGCCCGCATGAAGGAAATCTGCGAGAGGCGCGCGTCCGCCGTTGCGCAGCTCGGCGAAGCCGCGGCGCTCGACCTAGAGCGGAGGCTGGCGGACATCGACGCCTGCGACAACGCACTGGAGTTCCAGGCCTTGTGCGCCGACGATTTGGTGGAGCTGTCGGGGCACCGGTGGGTCCTTCACCTGACGGATGGATGCCGCGTGGAGTTGGTCGCCGGGCACGCGAAGTCCCGGCTGACAGAGACGGGTGCGAGCGATTGGCGCAAGGTGACAAGGTTGCGAATCGAGGCGATCGGAGAGAGCAATGAGTGACGGAATCTTCAACCCCGACTGGTTCTCGCGCCCCGGTGACACGATAAGCACCCTCATGTCCCGGCGCGGCTTGTCCGCAGTGGGCCTGGCAGAGCGGCTCGGATGTGGTCGCTTGCAGGTACGCGACATTCTCGCCGGCATGACGCCCATCGACGAGGGGCTGGCCGACGGCTTGGCCGAGGCGGTCGGTGGAACATCCTCTTTTTGGCGCAAGCGGCAGACAACCTATGATAGGTGCCTCTCAAGGGCAGCCGACGCAGTGCCCGTCAAGACGGCCGACGATTGGCTTCGGCACATTCCTTTGAATGGTATGGTGTCCTCGGGCTGGATCGAGCGGCCGGCTGGGCGCGCACAGGCGCTGCGATCGTGTCTCGCCTATTTCGGCGTGATCGATCCGAGTGAATGGCATCGCCGCTACGCTGCGGTGTGCGCGGACGTCGCCTTTCGGACCTCCCCAACCTTCGAGTCAAGTCTTGGCCCTCTGTCAGCTTGGCTGCGTCAGGCCGAGATCGGGGCGTCCATGATGTCCTGCGCGAAGTGGGACCGGGGCGCTCTGGAGGCCAGCCTTGGATGCTTGCGCAAGCTGTCGCTCCTCCGCGAGCCGTCCAAATTCCTGCCGAGACTTCAGTCCATCTGCGCCGAGGCGGGCGTGGCGGTCGTCATTCTCCGGGCGCCCCAGGGATGCCGTGCCAGTGGTGCGACCCGCTTCGTGTCGCCGGACCGGGCAATGGTAGTCCTGAGCTTCCGCCATCTGTCGGAGGACCACTTCTGGTTCACGTTCTTCCACGAGGTGGGGCACGTGCTGCTGCATGGGCAGTCTGCCACGTTCGTTGACCTCGACACCGCTGCGACGGACGAGAGGGAGCGCGAGGCCAACGCGTTCGCCGCTACGACGCTGGTTCCAGCGGCGCGCCAGGGGGACATGGCTACGCTCGGCGGGCGCAGCCAGCATGTTTTGCGTTTCGCGGCGTCGGTTGGCATCTCGCCTGGCATCGTGGTCGGCCAGATGCAACATCAAGGCCTGCTCGGTCCCGCCAATCTCAACTTCTTGAAGCGCCGCTACACGTGGGAGGCCATCGAGGCGGCCCTGGCCTGAAGGCGGCAGTTTGCGCCATCAGCCTTTGAAGTGAATGAACCTGATCGGGCTCTTCTGCCAGTTGCAGAGGGAGTCTTCCATGACCTGCATGCCGACCCGGATGTCCCCGTCTAACTCGATCAGAAGAGCCTCCAGAGAGGGTTCCCGCAGAGGAGCCTCAGGATCGCCGCCGACCAGTAGCCGCGCACCGCGCAGCGGTCCCGTGGCACCCGTCAAGTAGGCCCGACCTGGCGAGATCGGGGCCAATCCGAGGCGACCGAGCATGCACAGGAAGTCGAACCTTCCGAGCCGCCCGAAGCGGGCGACGGTCATGGTCCGGTAGAAGTGCTCAAAGATGGCGTGGGGATCGTTGCCACCCTCCCGAACCAGTTCGGCGAAGCGCCGTTGGTGGGAGCGCGTGGGGCCGATCCAGGCTACATAGGACTCAACCGCGGCGCCGGTTCCGCTCGGCCGGTCGCCGTTGATACTTTCGTATTTCCGATGGTTGCCGAAGCCACCACCGACGGCGCCGCTGTGCTTCGTGAGCCACGCTCTGAATGCCGCCGGTGACTTGCTGACCCGTTCCCACTCCCACGGCTTGGCTCCCAGGCCCGAGTATACATCCCTCAGCATCTGCCAGCCGCGGCTCGGGTGCTTCCCGAAGTGAGTGGCGAGGAAAACGAGCCAGATAGCCTCGTCTATCCGGCCCGCCCGCATATGCAGGATTGCCGCCCGCTCCGGGTCGAACTGTTCGCTGGCCGGATCGGCGCGGGCGGCGTCGATCGGCCGCTTGAGAAGGATTGCTATGTAATCGAACCTCCGGATGCTCGCGACCATCTGCATGACAAGGGTCTCCCGGGCAGCGTCCAATGCAACGCCAGGCAGGGGCCTTTGGGACGCGGCGAAGGACGCCAGGCCCGTGGACAGGCGGTTTGCCAGCGCGGCGCGCGAGGGCCACTTCGGGGTGGGCGGATGGATCACAGCGGGAGTGCTCCCTGCGCAGGCTCGATCATCTGCAACGGGTTCTTTCCCCGTTGGCCTTCCACGAAGGTTCGATAGCCCGGGTGGACGAGTTGCCCCCGCAGCGCATTGAGTTGTGCGTCGTTGCCCTGTGCAAAATGGATTTGCAGCAGCCGAACGAGGTCCGCCCAGTAAGAGTCGAGGCCCAAGCTCCCTGCGTCGAGTTGCTGTTGCGTCCGAACGATCCGCTCGGCGTCGAACAGGCGCCGGATAGCCGGTCGCGGATCTCCCTGCGGCATCGGTGGCATTTCGACGTTCCGCTGGAAGCCCTCGTCGAGATATTGCCGAGCAGCCGTCCGATTTTTGTCGTACATGTGCATGCTGCCTACGAAATGCCGGTAGCTCCCGAGGTCCACGTCCATGATGCGAGCCACCATCTCCTGTAGCATGGTGAAGCAGAAGACATCGTGTGGCAGCCCGAGATAGGCGTCGTTGGACCGCATGGTGGCGATGAGGTGCAGCCGACCTTCGCGCAGAAGGAACTGTAGCGTCGTGGTACAGGGTACCTCCTTGAACCGTTTGGCGTTGTCCTCGGCGTCGAAGATCTGGATGACGGCGCGGCGGGACGTCGAAGAGGCCGTGAGCTGCCTGATGGCGTTCTCGAATTGGTCGTGCCCGCGCTGGCCGAAGATCCTCGGGCCGTAACCGCCGTGGACCGTCAGGCCGTCGTCGCTGTCCTCAGCGTACGCCGGAATATAAGGCCGGATGAAGTCCAGGCGGTTGTCCTCGGTCAGGTACCAAAGGAATTCGCCGAGAGCGCTGAAAGGCCGACCGCGTGTCTCGGTCCGGCTGAGCCGGGCGCGCGGGGTATCGAGCTCAAGCTGCACGCCAATAAGCTCGCTGTTCGCGCCACGCGACGCGGCCACGGGCGCGCCCCGCTCCATCAGGACGGGATAGAGTTCCCGCAGGATGTCATCCAGCGTTGCAGCATGGAAATGCATTCGTGTGGCGATCCGGATCGCTGTAGTCGCAGAGGTCTCGCGACCGTATGCGATGACTGGATAACACATTGCGCCGCCATGAACGATCAAGTTGCTCGCGGCTTCGGCTCTCTCCTCGGGTACAGGGACGTCTCAACGGGACAACGTCGCCTCGCCATCCTGCATCGCGACGCGGCCAAGACCTCCATCACCGCACGGGCCTCGCCCAGCCGATCGCCGAACGCCTGCGCGATGTAGGTCTGGACACTCCTAGCCGATGCAGGTTTGCCGTCATCCTCAGCGCGCAGTGCGCCATCACCGCCGACCAGCACCGGGATGTCTCGGCCGAGCAGGCGAACCGTTTGACGGTGTGGCTTCAAAGCCGCCGCATGTGCGTGCCTCTCGGCTGCGTCCAGGGCTTCGTCCATAATTCCGAGACGTCGGGCCTTTGCGCGCGCGCTGGACCCCGCGACGAATCTGCCGAGGGTCAGCGCTGTATCAGGTGGGTGGCCGAGCCGCTCTGCGACCGCAGTTGCCCAGAGGGTCAGGACGGGGGCACGGTTGACTTGGATTGGGGGTGGTGCGGGGTCCATGGGCAGCGAGCGTATCGCCCTGCGTGCGGATCGGGAACTCGCCTCGTGAGGTGCGGCTCGTCGGCGGGGAATACCGCCGCAACGGGCGCGGCGCTGGCGCATCCAGTCAGCCGGGTTTGGGCGGGATATTGGCAGCGGGCGCAGCATGTCTGACCGAGCCGCCCATGTACCTCATTGCAGAGTCCCAATGTACGTTTAGGTACGTTGTAGATTCGTTCTGTACTTTTGCGCAGACACCTGCCAAAACTGTACCGCGAAACGGGAGGCAGACGTCATGCCGCGAATGATTCTGAAATGCCAGCGATGCAAGTCTGAGTGCGGCACATCGCCGAACGGCTTATGCGAGAGTTGTTCGGCAACACGCCACGTCAACGACAATGATCAGCCGTCCCCGAATGCAATTGCCTTTAGCGATTTGGCGTTGGCGATGCAGGTGGACGAAGATGTCCTGCTACAACGTCTCGCGAAGATTCTTGGCAAGAGAGATGCCGATGCAGGTGTCTCAGACGAAGTTGGAGGGTAATGCCATGCACTGGGAGCAACGCATCGCCAACTATGTCCGGGAAACTGGGTTTCCCAAGAGTCTGTTCGTAGCTGCCGACGGTCGCGTTGTCGGCACATGGATCATGGGAAACGACTATCGCGTGAAGTCGGAGTACTACGGCGGCTACCCGGCCGGTTATCTGCGACGCGTGCGTGCGCTGTTCCCTGATAAAAAGCGGACGTTGCACCTATTCAGTGGAAAAGTGGACTTGACTGCTTTCCCAGGCGACACCGTCGATATCAACGCTGAGTTTCACCCGACGTATGTGGATAACGCTCAGACACTCCGGAGTGTGCCGCTTGAAAATTACGATTTGGTGCTGGCGGACCCTCCGTACAGCGTCGAAGATGCAGAGCGCTATCAAACCACCATGGTCAAGCGCAATTTAGCGATGCGGGCACTGCAACGCCTTCCGATCGGTGCGCACATTGTATGGCTCGATCAGGTGCTACCGATGTATCGCAAAGACGCATTCGACCAAGAGGCGGTCATCGGTATGGTGAAGTCCACAAATCACCGATTCCGCGTAGCGACGGTGTTCAGGCGTCGGGATGCAGCCGCATCACACAACGTCGTGGCAGCAATAAAGCGCCGCGCGGTTAAATCATCGCGCTTGGAGGCCGCCGAGTAGCTTCGGCAGCCTCCCAAAAAGCGTCATCAGTCTAAGCTGATGTTGTCAGGTCAGGCGGCAAGAAGCTCAAGCAACGAGCGCCGAAACGCCTTGCGCAACCGACCCTGGAAGCCGCCAGGTCCGTATTGAGTCATGTAGCGGATTAGTTTTCCGAGTTGGTCGTCGTCAAAGGCCATTGTGAGGCTGCCGGCTTGTAGCTGGGCGATGAGCTGTTGTTGAAAGCCTTGTTGACCCCCAGCGCCTACTGGCGCCAGGAGGTCTGCCGCCTCATCGGCCGTCAGCACCAATGTTACCGGCTTAGCTGGTTTTCCCATAGTTTTCGCTTTCGTCATTGGCATCTCGGGGCATCCGAGCCTGCCGGGTTGAGAACAACCCTTGACGCAATCGGCCGGCACGGCGTACAGTGTATGCGCGGAAGAGACAGCCTTACTGACCGACCCTATCAAGGGCAACAAAAAAAGACACGTCACCCGATTAGGCGGCTGCATACCCTCGCACGGTAGCAGCCGTTGTCATTTGGGCATTAGGAACATACAGATCACGGGGCTGTCACGCAAGCGACGCGTGATCGAACCTACCGCGAACACAGTGTGGCCCACGCAACAGGTGTGCGACTCGGGCGACTCTGTCCACAATATGTGCGATTCCGATGCCACGCAGACGCCGCGACCCGCAAGAGCCAAGCGGGCCGAAATTGAGGTTTGTTCCTGCGACTCGGGCAATATTTATTTTGAGACGGCCCCCGCTGCCATCCGCCCTGGCCCGATCTCCCGCGGCCACGCGGTCGGCTGGATCGGCGATTAGGACCGAGCGGCCGGGCCGCCGGCCGCAGTCACGGCATCGGACCACACACAGGAGACTGCCCAACCGCGCCGTAGTGGTGATGCCGATGCGAGGGTCGCGCCGATTGCATGACGCGCCCGGGCAGGCGGGCGCACTACGCCGTCACCTGTCGGAGAAATCGCACAAGGGCGCGCACCCAGGTGCCTGCGAGGCCCGGTCGCCTCTTGTGACGGGGTAGTAGAGGCCGGTTCCCAACCCGTGATATGCCTCCGAACAGGTCCGGCGAGATGGCAGCAGGGGCACACATGGCGGGAAACGCGCAGGAGCGACGATCGGAAACGGGCGTGAAATTCCTGTGTAAACGTGCACGGATGTTCCTGGAATGTTCGAGAATTTTCGAGAACTCCGGCTGGACGCGAAGGCGCAAAATATGGCGGAAAACAGCCGTTTTCTAATCTTCCGGGAACTCGACAACTAACCTTTTCCAGGGACTGAAAATCGCAGTGTCGGTGGTTCGATTCCGCCCCTGGGCACCATTCTGATTTCATTGGATTTTTGGCGTTGCGCGGCTCTGAAAGAGGCGCGCCATTTCGGCCCATTCTCGGGTGCGGCCCCCGCGCGGACCCTTTTGTGAGAAAGCGCCACACCTGAGCGACAACGATGCCTCCCGGCTTCGTCACCCTCGGTCAGGTTGCCGCCCGCCTCCCCACCCTGGACGTGGCGTGCAACCGCTGCGACCGTCGCGGCAGGCTGCACACCGGCCCGCTGGCGCTCAGGCATGGGCCGGGCTTTCCGATGCCGGAGCGACGCGGGATCGTCGCGGCCGATTGCAGAGGCGGACGTTTGATCCAGATCAATGCAGACCGCAGCTTTACATTCATCATGTAAGTTGGCGGGATTTCCTCTCGGCCTTATCTGGCCCCCAACTGATGCCGTGTCCAGGCAAGCCGGAGGCGGGAGGCGGTACGCCCGTTAGGAGGATCGCATGACAACAATGCAACAATATGACCGCGCGGAAAGACCAAGACACACCGTCCCGGAAATCGTCGCGTTCTGGTGCCTCCTGCTACTGACGGCGGCCGGACCGATCGGCGGCATCTTCTATTTGCTCCTCGCCGCCGGAGACCAGCATGCATTCGATGCGATCTCGGTCTTCATGGTTGCCGTCGGCGCGTGGCTGCTCTGTCTCGTGCTACTGATGGCGTTGGCGGCCAGCAGCGACGCGACACACTGATCGTAACGGCTACTTCAGCCGGTCTTCGATCGCATCCACCCCGCTCGGGCGCAGGCGTCGTCCAAATTGCCGCCGGGGCGCCCGGCAGCACCGATGGCGCCCACGACCTCCTCCCCGACCTTGATGGGGACGCCGCCGCCGAACAGGATCAGATGCGGGAGCTGGGTGAACAGGTAGGCGAGCTCAGGTCTGGTCTTGGCCGCTCTATCAGCGTGAGCGTTTCGGTCTTGAACGACGCGGCTCGGTTGCGATCTTGGCCTCGGGGAGGTATTCTACCGCTCCGTTCAGGGGACGCCGCATGCGCTTCTTTGCCCTGCTGATCGCCACACTCTGCGGCGGATTCGCCGCGCAAGCCGAAGAGGCCGGCCCAGAAAAAATCACGGTCCGTTCGCTGTTGCGCCACGATTTCACGGTGGTCGGTGCAATCGCGAGCCAGATCGGTCCTGGCCTACTCCTCCAAAAGAAAGACCAACTCTTTATCTGCTTCGTCAGCGAGACAAAGGCGTCGAAAAGCGTGACGACTATATACTGCAAGCCCGTGGAATAGTCCGTCGCATTCCAACTTCCCGCGCCAGCACGTCGGCGCGGCAGGTCACAAGCCAACCGGGCCAGCGATCCCTTGGCGACGTTGACCACCCGGCCGCGCCATGCCCTGGTTTCGTAATAGGGAAGCATCGCGGCCATACCGCGCCGCGGAACGTGTCAACGACTTTGATCCTAAATCCGGCAGTTGGATGATTGCCAAGCCCGGGAGAATCGTTGGATTCTGCCGGTATGACCCAGCAAATCCCAGGTGCGGTCAGTCACCCCTCGGGTGAACAACCGCCAGTTGAAGAGCCGCCCGCGACCGCTGACAC
>CAINEA010000888.1 GCA_903847525.1 uncultured Acetobacteraceae bacterium
AGCACGATCGACCAATCGCGCTCCGTCATTCCCGTCAGCATGTCCGGCTCCCTGTTGCCGGTCACGCAGTGATTCGAACAAAACCCGATTCGGGAACCCGTCAAAAAAGCATGTCAGGGATTCCGTCCACACGGCCTAGTAGCGGCGCTGCCAAATTCCAGCTTGGCACTTGCGGACCAAGGAGGTGGGTCTGTCATCCGGTTTCGGGACACATCTTGAAAACAGGGCCTTGATCGTCTGCCACCGAACCGGGAAGTCGTAGTCTCCGGGAGGCAATGTCCATATGCAGTGCATGTGGTCCGGCAGCACCACCCAGGCATCGATGTGGAAAGGATGACGCGCCCTTGTGGTTCGAACGGCGCTGCGAAGTGTTGCGATCTCGGCGACCAGGAGATCGGAGCGTCGGTTCTGGAGATTCGCTGTGAAGAAATAGGATCCGCCCTCGACCCGGTTTCGACGGTAATTAGGCATACTTTTGTTTCCGGTGGAAGGGGGATGTTGCTTTCGTAGGCGGGGGTGTTGGACGTTGGAAGGAGGGGGATAGGATTATTGGGACGGGGGCTGTTGCTTGTTTTGGTGGGCTGAAGCCCACCCTTGTCTTATCCCGAGTTGCTATATTTGAGCTGCCCCGAGAGAGGTGCCCTGCCTTGAGTGTCCGCCCAAGGCAGGGCGGCTGGCGTCGGATCGTCCCACCCTGAGCCGTTACGGGCTGTTTCGTAGCTGGATCGCGCCAGTCTCTTCATTGGACCCGGATGGTTGCCGGAACATCAGGTTCGCTGACAAGGAAGGGATCAACGAAGATGGCAAATCCTACCATACTCACCGCGGGGATCGACACCTCAAAAAGCAAGCTCGACATCGCCATTCACGGTCGTTCGGACGGGTTCACCGTTGCCAACGACGCGGCCGGCTGGAAGCGTTTGACCGGGCAATTGGCCAAGGCTGGCGTTCACCGCGTCGGCATTGAAGCCACCGGCGGCTATGAACGCGGCGTCAGCCGTCAGTTGCAGGCGGCGGGCATCTTGGTTGTCACGCTGCAGCCGTTGCAAGTGAAAGCCTTCGCCAGGCTGCACCTCAAGCGCGCCAAGTCCGACCGGATCGACGCCGTGCTGATCGCGGCCTGCACCCATGTGCTGGACGCGGCCGGCAAGATGGCACCGGATCCGCGGTTTGATGCGCTATCCGATCATCTGACTTTCATCGAGCAGGTGGAGGAGGATATCACCCGGATCAAGACACGGCTGGAGCATATCCACGACAAGCGGCTGCGGGGCATTGCCAGTAACGACCTGAAAAAGCAGGAGAAGCGGCGCGACGCGGAGATCCAGCGGCTGATCGTGGCGCTGCGCGTCCACGACGATCTCAGCACACGGTTCGATCTGGTGCTGAGCATTCCGGGCATTGGCGAGCGCACCGCGCTGGCTCTGGTCGTGCGCATGCCGGAACTGGGTCAGGTCAGCCGCGAACAGGCGGCTGCCCTTGCGGGGCTCGCACCGTTCGTGCGCGAGAGTGGCCAGCAACAGGGGCAGAACCACATCGGCGGAGGTCGCGAGCGCCTGCGACGTTCGCTCTACCTGGCGGCGTTGCCGGCAGCGTCCCATTGGAACACCGAACTGATGGCGCTCTATGCGCGCCTGAAGCAGCGGGGCAAGTGCCATCGGTCCGCCCTGGTCGCCTGTGCGCGAAAACTGCTGGTGTTCGCCAATACCGTGGTTCAGCGCGGCACCCCATGGGAGAAACGATCCATAAACGCGTGACGGCCACTCAGCCCAGCCAGCTTCCTTGGTTCGACCAAAAAGAGCCTGTTCCTTCGCCCCGACCTGCTGCCTGCTCGCCGTCGCGCGCAGGGCAGGTCAAGGATCGCCGAAGGCGACCGCGCTTGCGGCGCGTAGCGTCCTTGACCTGACCGAGCACGGCGGCAAGATGGATGAGAAGGGGGCACGAATACGAAACGATCTTAATGGTTGCTACG
>CAINEA010000889.1 GCA_903847525.1 uncultured Acetobacteraceae bacterium
ATGATGGTCGCCGGCAAGGAAATCGAGGCCGCGGTCCAGCGCCTCGCACAGATGGCCCGCGCCGCCGGCATCCACGTCATCATGGCCACCCAACGCCCGTCGGTGGACGTGATCACCGGCACGATCAAGGCCAACTTCCCAACCCGCATCAGCTTTCAGGTCATCAGCAAGTTCGACAGCCGCACCATCCTCGGCGAACAGGGCGCCGAACAGCTGCTGGGCATGGGCGATATGCTCTACATGATGGGCGGCGGCCGCATCACCCGGGTGCACGGCCCCTTCGTCTCCGACCGCGAAGTAGAAGAAGTGGTGGCCTTCCTGCGGGAGCAGGGAGAGCCGGCCTACCTGGAAGAAGTCACCGAGCCCGTCGACGATGACGGCGGCAACCAGGCCTACTCGGGCATCGCGTCCGCCTCCGACGGCGAAAAGGGCCTGTTCGACCAGGCCGTCGCCGTGGTCGCCCGCGAAGGCAAAGCCTCCACCAGCTTCATCCAGCGCCACCTGAACATCGGCTACAACCGCGCGGCCAAACTGATCGAACAGATGGAAAAAGAAGGCATCGTCTCCGCTGCCAACCACGTCGGCAAACGCGAAATCCTCGTGCGCCGCACACACGACGACGACTGATCCGGGGTCGGGGCGATGCGGAATAAGGAAGTAAGGCCAGGGGGCCCTGCCCCCTGGACCCCCGCCAGAGGCTTGCCTCTGGACTCCTGGTTATTTTTTAAGGAATGGGCGGACGAGGAGGTGCTGGTCCTGTCGCATTCGTCCGCCCATTCCTTAAAAAATGTCTGGGGTTTCCAAAGGGCGAGCCCTTTGGCGGGGTCCAGGGGCAGCGCCCCTGGCCTTGCTTGCTCACTCAACCCCACGTCCCCACCGGCGTCAGAACGTGAGTTCCGGGGGGATGGCTTCGCGTTTGATGCCGGTTTTTTCGATGCCGCCGATCAGCCATTCGCGGATTTGGCCGGTGCCGCGGTTCATATCGATCCAGGCGTCGATCACCTCGACGAAGCGGGTATCGGGTTCGCGGCGCACACCTAGGTTGCTGGGCAGCGCGACCTGGGGATTGGTGAGCAGGCGGTAGGTGCCGAGATTGGGGTTCCTGCCCAGCGCGGAAAGGCCGACCATGGCGGCCTGGATCATCACGTCGCCGCGGCCTCCTTGCATGGCGAGGTAGGCTTCATCCGGGGTTTTGAAGCCGGTGATCTCGGCCTTGGAGGCGAAGCGCCGGGCGGCAACCTCGTGCAGGCTGCCGATGTCGACGATGATTTTCACATCGGGTTTGTCGATGTCGGCCCACGTAACCGGGGCGAAGCCTTTGCGGGCGATGCAGCCATAGGGATGGATCATCACCGGGTGGGTGAAACGGATCGAGAGCGCGCGGGCCGGGGTGGGGTTCAGGGCGAAGGCGAGGTCGATCTTATTGGCCTGAAGGTCGAGCACGGAATTGCCGTAGGTCGATTCGACGTATTCGAGCGTGGCGCCGAACACCTTGGCAATGTCCTTGGCCATTTCGATGGAGGCGCCGCTCCATTCGCCGGTGGCGAGGTCCTTCTGGAAATAGGGCAACTGGCCGGGGAGCACGGCGATGCGCAGGATCTTGGTGCGCTGCACGCGCTCGAAGGTGCTCTCGTTCGCGGTCTGGGCATTCGCCTGGCTTATAAGGGCTGCTGCGGGCAGCAGGGCGGCGCCTGCGGCCATCAAACGCCGTGTTACTCGCTGGGTCATGCCGGTCTCCTTGGGTGGGTTGGCCTAGCTGCCCACTTTCAACGTCGCCGTCAGGCCGCGCAAGCACGCCAGGATGGAATGCGGGGTAATTTTTCCCGTGCGGGGATTGTCGTCGCTCGGGACGTTCTCGATCGTCATGGTCAGGCGAACCGAGTCGGCTTCCACCCGGATCGTATGGGTGTTGCGGGTGACGCCCGGATCAGCCCAGATCTGCACCCGGGTGCGCGTGGCGCCGATGCCGGCGAGGGCGAGGGCCGCGGCGACATTGACGTTGGCAGGAAAGCCGGCCGCCGCATCGAAGGCATTGCCCTCGAACACCATCGTGGCTTTGGTGATGCCGGAGACATCGATCCCATGGCGCAAGAGGTAGGGTGCCCCAACGAGGCCGAGCGGGGGTTTGCGGGTTTCTATCGTCACGCTTTCGACCGGTCCCTCGGCTGCGGCCCGAACGGCATCCAGACCCAACAGGGCGCCGGTGGGTACCACGATGCGCGCGCCGGTTTCCTCCGCGCGCCGCACAAGGTGCATCCGCGGCAGCAGGGCGCCGACGGAACTGGGCACGAAGATCCGTCCCGCCTCGATCGCCGGCAGGGCGATCTGTTCGAACACCGAAGCGGGCGCGGCTTCCACGACGATATCGGCGCTGGCGAGTTCCCCGAGATCGACGATGTCCGGCACGGATTGGAACCCGGCGACGTTGCTTGCGGCCTTTGACCGGTCCCGCGCGGATACCGCGACCAGGCGCAGACCCGGGATCCCGGAGTCGAGCGCCCGGGCGAGCGGGAGGCCGATGGCGCCCAGCCCGGCGATGGCGACAGTAAGTTGCGCGCGCTGGTAGGTCATTGCGGGTCCTTGCCTAAATCCAGGGCGATATCTCGGGCCGCCGCCAGGTCGGCGGCATCGTTGAGATTGAGAAACGGGTCGCACGTGCGGACAGGGAAATCAACAACGCGCATCCCGATGGAAGCCGCAAACTCTCGGACACTGCGTCCGCCGTGCAAGGAGAGCTTGGCACGCAGGGCGTCGCGCACGCGAACCGGCCAGAGTGCGACCAACGGATGGGTACGACCCGCGCTCGCGGCACAGGAGGGGCCTGGGGCGAGTGCGGCGGCGAGGCCGGCCGGAAGGAAGGGGGTGTCCCCAGGCACCGTCAGTAGCATGGTGCAGCCTTGTGCGGCCGCCCAGTCGAGGCCTGCGAGCACTCCGGCAAGAGGCCCCAGACCTTGAAAGTTGCCGTCCGGCAGCACGGGCCTGCGGAATGCGGCAAAACGGGCCGGGTCGCCATTTGCGGAGATTGCGACGAAGGCGGTCTCGGGGCCGATGCGAGCGAGGATGCGTTGCAGCAGGCTCTGTCCGGCCAGTTCCAGCAGCGGCTTGTCGCCGCCGCCCATACGGGTGGCCTGCCCGCCGGCAAGTACCAACGCGGCAAGGCCACTCATAGGCTAGAAAGGGAACTGGGGCGAACGACGGGGCTCGAACCCGCGACATCCAAGACCACAACCTGGCGCTCTACCAGCTGAGCTACGTCCGCCATCGGATGAAATTCTTCCCTCATCCAGGGGGCGGCGTGTAGGACTTTCAACCCTGAACGTCAACTGGAGGCCGCGATCGGCGCGGCGGCGGTGTTGGACAGGAAGTGCCGCCGCAACCGGGAAATGGCTTCGTCGAGCACCGCTTCGCGCTTGCAGAAGGCAAAACGTGCGTAATGGCTGGGCGCATCGTTCTCATAGAACGCCGAGACCGGGATGGCCGTGACCCCTGCCTGCTCTGTGATGTGTCGGCAGAAGCCAACGTCATCGCCATCGAAGCCGAGCGGCGAGAAGTCGGTGGTGATGAAATAGCTTCCCCGGGTCTGCAGCACGCCGAGTCCAATCCCAGCGAGTCCCTCGGCCAGCCTGTCTCGCTTGGCCTGCAGTCCCGATGCCAGGGACGTGAAATAGGCATCGTCCTTGGCCAGCCCCACGGCAACGGCGCGCTGCAGGTTCGGTGCGCTGGTAAAGGTAAGGTTCTGGTGCGCCTTGGCGACGGCGCCGGCCAGGGCCCGCGGCGCGCTGACATAGCCAATCTTCCAGCCGGTGAACGAAAACGTCTTGCCGGCGCTCCCGACCCGCATACAGCGCTCGCGCATGCCGGGCAGGGTCATCAGCGGAATGTGCTGGCAGCCGTCGAAGGTCAGGTGTTCATAGACTTCGTCGCAGATCGCGTAGGTGTCGTGCGACTGCACCAGGCTGGCGATGAAGTCGAGTTCCCCGCGGCTGAACACCTTGCCGCAGGGGTTCATCGGCGAGTTGAGCAGGATCGCCTTGGTTTTCGGCCCGACCGCGGCGGCGAGCTCGGCGCGCGGCAGGTCCCAATGCGGCGGTTGCAGGCGGACCAGCCGGGGGATCGCGCCAAGCATCCGCACGATCGGTAGATAGGTGTCGAACAGCGGCTCGATCAGCACGATCTCATCGCCGGGGTCCAGCATGGCGATCAAGCAGGCGGTAATCGCCTCGGTGGCGCCGGACGTGACCACCACCTCGCCGTTCGGATCGATTTGCAGGCCGTAGAAACGGGCATTGGCGGCCGCGACGGCCTCGCGCAGTTCCGGCACGCCGGTCATCGGCGGGTATTGGTTGCGCCCATCGCGCAGCGCGTCCACGGCGGCCTGGATCACGTCGTCCGGTCCATCCGTGTCGGGGAAGCCCTGGCCGAGATTGATCGACTTATGTTCGGCCGCCAGCGCGGACATCATCGTGAAGATGGTGGTGCCCATGGCGGCGATCTGGGAATTGACGGGTTTCACCTCGGGTCGGTCTCCTGGGGGCCAGCGGAAGCCTGCGGTGTCGGCTGGGTGGGGCTGCGGCGGTTGCCACGCGAAGCCGGCACTATGGGTTTGTTGGGCACGCTGTTCAATAAGCGCTGGGTTCAATAAGCGCCGGGCTCCATAAGCGCAGGCATCCAATCGGTGCTGGTCTCAATCCGACACCGTCATCAGCTCTGGGCCGTCAAAATGCTTCCTAAACAAGCTGTTATGAATGCTCAATATTCAGGCAATGGCATCGCGGTTCGCCCAACCAGCGGGCGCAAGGCGCAATCGAA
>CAINEA010000890.1 GCA_903847525.1 uncultured Acetobacteraceae bacterium
CCATGATTGAATTCCCTTTTCTTGGAGGTTTGGAGGTCTTGTGACGATCAGTCGAGCTGCTTGTGCACAGCGGCGGTGATGGCTTCCGGCGTGATGCCGAATTCCTTGTAGAGCTGCTCGAACGGCGCCGATGCGCCGAAGCCGTGCATGCCGATGAAGATGCCGTCCGGACCCAGCCAGCGTTCCCAGCCGAATTCGACCGCGGCCTCGATCCCGACCCGCGGGGCGGTACCCAGCACACTTGCGCGGTAGGCATCGTCCTGCTGGGCGAACAGTTCCCAGCACGGCAGGGAGACCACGGCGACCGAAATGCCCTCGGCGGCCAGCGCGGTGCGGGCGTCCATCGCGATGGCGACCTCCGAGCCGGTGGCGATCAGCGTCGCGCGGCGCGGCCCCTCGGCCTCGGCCAGTACATAGCCGCCGCGCGCGGTCCGGTTTTCCGCCGCATCGAAGCGCATCGCCGGCAGAGCCTGCCGGGTCAGTACCAGAAGCGAAGGGCCATCGGCGCGGCGCACCGCCAGTTCCCAGCATTCCGCGGTTTCCAGCGCATCGGCCGGGCGGAACACGTGGACGTTCGGCATGGCGCGCAGGCTTGCGAGATGCTCGACCGGCTGGTGGGTCGGGCCGTCCTCACCGAGGCCGATGCTGTCATGTGTCAGCACATGGATCACGCGCTGGCGCATCAGGGCGGCGAGGCGGATCGCCGGGCGCATGTAGTCGGTAAAGACGAAGAACGTGCCGGTATACGGGATCAGTCCGCCATGCAGGGCGATGCCGTTGGACGCGGAGCCCATGGCGTGCTCGCGGATGCCCCAGTGGATGTAGCGTCCGGCGTAGTTGCCGGGGATCACGCTGCCCATGCCCTTAACGAAGGTCAGGTTGGAGCCGGTGAGGTCGGCGGAGCCGCCGACCAGTTCCGGCGTGGCCGGCACGATCGCGTCGAGCGCCTTCTGGCTGGCCTGCCGGGTGGCGATTTTCGGCTTGGTCTCGACGATGTCGTTCTTCAGCGCGGCGACCGCCTCGAAGAAGCTGTCGGGAAGCTTACCGGACATCACGCGCTCGAACTCGGCACGCATAGGATGACGGGCCAGGCGCTTCAGCCAGGCGCGCCGGGCACCGGCGCCGCGGGCGCCGACGGTGCGCCAGCGTTCGAGCAGATCTTCCGGCACGGTGAACGGCGGCTCGTGCCAGCCGAGCAGGTCTTTCGCGCCCTGGGCCTCAATCGGGCCAAGTGCCGAGCCATGCACGCCGGCCGTGCCGGCGCGCGTTGGGGCACCTAGGCCGATGATGGTGCGGCAGGCGATCAGCGTCGGTTTCTTGGAGCGCAGCGAGGCGGACAAGGCCGCGGCGACGGCGTTGAAATCATGCCCGTCCACGCTCTTGGTGGCCCAGCCGGCGGCGGCGAAGCGCTTCAGCTGATCCTCGGTGGTGGACAGATCGGTGCTGCCGTCGATGGTGATGGAGTTGTGGTCCCACAGTACCGTCAGTTTCTCCAGGTTCAGGTGCCCGGCGAAGTCGATCGC